>NZ_NKUG01000038.1 GCF_014845095.1 Methylobacterium bullatum
GGGCCGGTTCGCGAACCGGCGTCTCGCCCATTCCCGGAGCAACTCGCGTTCATAGGGAAAGCCGCCCGATTGTGCGGCGCGGGCACCGAGCAGGAAGTTGATATCGCTCACCCGCTCCTCGTTCGACGCTTTGCGCCGACCGCGCCGGTCCGTCAGCGCGTAGCGCAGGCGAAACGAAGGAGGAGTCGCATCGGTGACCACTCGCAGGCCGTAAGGGAAATTGGCACCCGGATTGGGAAACCCCGCTAGGTCCACATCCAAGATTTCGACGACCAGACGCTCGCCGGGGGCGAGGAAGGATGAGGCAGCCTGCTCGATGACTCGGCGCAACTCGGCCAGTGTCGCCTCGGGCTTGAGGCCGGAACTGAACCGGTTGTTGGCGTCGACGTATTTGTCCGGCTCGATGAAGCGGACCTCCACCGATCCGGTGGGGGCGGCGATCGCGGAGCCGGCAAAGCCGACGAGAACGAGGGCTAGTTGCAGGAGCAACGCGCGCAAACCTCAGTACCCCCTCTTCACATCCGCCAGTGCCCGCGTCAGTCCCTCGGCGATCCGCTCACGGACGGGGGGCGATGCATCGCGGGCCACCACCACGTATTCCCGGCGCGAGACCAGCGTCAGGGTCTGGAGGCCGTACTCCTCGTCCTCGACCTTGGTCAGCTTGGTCCACAGGGGATTGAAGCGCCATTCGCGCCGCTCGCCGCGATGGGTCACGCGGGCGAGCATGACCTCGATGGGCGAAATCATCACTTCCTCGAAGGAGCGCCCGCGCCTGATGCTCGTTTTCAGCGCCACGTAGAGGGCGATCATATCGAGGCCGAAAAAGCCCGCCACCGGCCAGAACCCCGCCTGGACACAGGCGATCGACGTCACCAGCGAGACGACGCCGCAGCCGATCATGACGTTCCGAAAGCCATGATAGGTCAGCGATTGATGCGGGCGAATGGTCGCCTGAAAAACCGGTACATCGATCCTGTTCGGGTCGAGCCCGTCGGGATGGGATGGGATCATGTCGCGAACCGTGTTGCCGCTCTCCGTGGGACACATATAACCCACCGATGAAGACCCGACAGTCGAAGCCCCTCAAGAAGTCCGTGACCGCGACGACATCGCCCGCGCCGAAGGCCACACGGGCGGCGACCCTCGCCGCCCCCCTCGTCACCGGGGTGAAGACGGCCCCCTCCCCTGCCGATGCAGAGACGGTCATCGAGATCTTTTCGCGGCTGCGTGCCGCCAACCCGGAGCCGAGGGCGGAACTCGACTATCTCAACCCGTTCACGCTTCTCGTAGCGGTGGTACTGTCGGCCCAGGCCACCGACAAAAGCGTGAACCTCGCCACCGCACCCCTCTTTGCCATTGCCGATACGCCGGCGGCGATGCTGGACTTGGGAGAAGAACGGGTGCGCGGCTTCATCCGCACCATCGGCCTGTTCAACACCAAAGCGAAGAACGTCATCGCGCTGTCCCGCATCCTGCTGGAGCAGCATGGCGGAGAGGTGCCGGCCTCGCGCGAGCATCTCGAGATCCTGCCGGGTGTCGGCACCAAGACCGCGAGCGTGGTCATGAACGTCGCCTTCGGCGTGCCCACCATCGCCGTCGACACCCATATCTTCCGGGTCTCGAACCGCATCCCCCTCGTGGTCGCGGCGACGACGGACAAGGTCCAGGCGGGACTGGAGGCGATCGTGCCGGAGCCGTTCCGCCTGAACGCCCACCATTGGCTGATCCTGTTCGGCCGCTACGTGTGCAAGGCGCGCAAGCCCGAATGCCCGACCTGCCTCATCGCCGATCTCTGCCGCTATCCGGGCAAGACCGTCGCGGCCTGACGGGACGGCGCTTGCCTCGTCATGCGTATCCGACTCGTACCGCAAGGCCGGGCTGCGGGCGGACGCGTTGTACTGCAAACCCGCTTCGGGTAGTTTGCGCCACGGTCGTCGAGGCTTTCGACAAACGATGTGTTCTCGCGGCCCGGTCTCATCGAGGCCGCCACGCCGCGGATTCCGCACATCGACTGTCCGAAGGAGTCACGGCCCATGGACTTCCTCAAACCACGGTATACGCCTATGAACCGCCGCCGTCGCATCTACGAGGGCAAGGCGAAGGTCCTGTACGAGGGACCCGAGCCGGGAACGCTCATCCAGCATTTCAAGGATGATGCCACCGCCTTCAACGCGCAGAAGCACGAGGTCATCGACGGCAAGGGTGTGCTGAACAACCGGATCTCCGAGTTCGTGTTCCAGCACCTCAACGATATCGGCGTGCCGACCCACTTCATCCGCCGCCTCAACATGCGCGAGCAGTTGATCCGCGAAGTCGAGATCATCCCTCTCGAGGTGGTGGTGCGCAACGTCGCCGCCGGCTCGCTCGCCACCCGCCTCGGTCTCGAGGAAGGCACGCAGCTGCCGCGCTCGATCATCGAGTTCTATTACAAGAACGACGCGCTCAACGACCCGATGGTGTCGGAAGAGCACATCACCGCCTTCGGCTGGGCGACGCCCCAGGAGATCGACGACATCATGGCGCTGGCCATCCGCGTCAACGATTTCCTGTCGGGCCTCTTCCTCGGCGTCGGTATCCGTCTCGTGGACTTCAAGATCGAGACCGGCCGCCTCTGGGAAGGCGACCTGATGCGGATCGTCGTGGCCGACGAGATCTCCCCGGATTCCTGCCGCCTGTGGGACATCAAGAGCCAGGACAAGCTCGACAAGGACCGCTTCCGCAAGGATCTTGGCGGCCTGATCGAGGCCTATACGGAAGTGGCCAAGCGTCTCGGCATCATGTCCGAGAACGAGAAGGTCCAGTCCGGCGGCCCGCGTCTGGTTCAGTAAAAGACTTCACCGAGACGACCTAAAAAAGGGGCCCCGCGCGAGCGGAGGCCCCTTTTTCCTGGCGCATCGACGGGAGAGTGCGTGGCGGAGCACTATTGCGACGCCTCGGGTGCCGCCTCTGCGGGGGCGGCGGCACTTGTCGGAGCGGGCTTGCGCTTGCGCTTCGCCGCAGCCTTGCCGGGCGCTCCGTGCAGCGAGACGCCGATCTCGTAGCTCTCGCTCAGGGGGCGCGGCACCACGAGGTTCTCCTCGATCACCGTGAACAGGCCCTGCGCCTCGCCCGGTCCGATCGACACCGACACCTTGCGCGCCCGCGCGACGATGGTCTGGTCCCCGGCCTTGATCGTGAAATAGACCGGGGCCTCGAACCGTCCGGGCCGTCCCTGCGGCCCCAGCAGCACCTGCCCCTCGACGCCGACCTTCACGCTCACCGAGCCATCGGCCAGGCGCACACATTCGCGGGCGAGACGACCGAGAGTGATTTGGCTGCGCAGGCTGGCATTGTCGTCGGCCCGGCCGCCATAGCTGCGCAGGGCGGCGCCGTTCTCCGCGACGTCGACCGTGGGGCAATAGACCTGGCCGAGGTCGGCGGGCTGAGACGGCGGAACCGTGGTCCCGCCGTATTTCAGCATGTTGGTGAACCAGTTTCCGTCCTCGGCCAGGGCCGTCCCGGGCATCGTGGCCGCCAAAGGCAGGAATCCCGCAATCAGGGCGATTCCGACCGTTTTCGCGCGTGTCCGCATCCTCAGATCCCGCTGAACCTCCGGCGCGGGGCGCCGGAACAGGCCTATTTCAAGCTGGCGAACCCGTCGCCGAAGCCCTTCATCGACAGGGGGATGCCGACCCCCTCTTCCGGGGTCTGGAACACGATGAACGTGGCCTGCACCCCGGCGCTGAACTGCTTGATGAGGTTGTCGTCCATGACCACCTCGGCGACGCAGCCCGTGGTGAGGCAACGCACGAACCCGGCCCGGCCGACATCGGTCTTGTCGATCTTCAGGCCGAGCCCGGAGGGCAGCAGCACGCCCAGCGGCGCCACCACGCGCAGCAGGTAGCCGCGATTGTCCGCCGTCTTGAGGACGATGACGACGAGGGTGAGGTTGGGCCGGTCCTCGGCGGCGAGGTACTGGACCAGGGCGCATTGCTCGGCCTTCGCCCCCGCCGGCGTCTCGCAGCGGAGCTGCCAGTCCCCGAAGGTGTTGCGCACCATGCCCTGCGCCTCGGCACGGCCGCCCCCGGCCAGCCCCATGCCGGCGAGTGCGGCCATGCAGATCAGACCGATCCGCGCCGGACGCCCGAGAGAGGTCGCCCGATCCTCGGCGACCCGCCTCGCACGCCCCAGCATTGCTCGAAAACCCACGCGCCGATCCCTCTCGCCTCACCCCTCATGGCTGGGGGGCACCCGATGAAACCCGCGGTGTTCCGACCATGCGCGGCTATTCTGTGTCAAGCGTGACCACTAGTTTACTCTCACGGACTATCGTTACCCAGGATGACGCCCTAGTTCACGGGGCAAAGCCCCAAGCGCCAACGGACCGAGCCCATGCGATTTCCTGCTACCGCCGCGTTCCTGATCCTCGCCGGGATCGCTCCCGCCTCGGCCGAGTCCCTGCCCGTCGACGAGACCACCTATGTGGAGCGGTCGCTCAACCGGGACGGGCCGCTCGTGGTCGAGCACCGCCCGATCCGGCGCATGCCGGGGGGCCGGATCAATTCCAATTCGGCCGAGATCGCCGGCTTCTGCCGCGATGGCGGGTATGTCCGTCGCCTCGACGAGTTCGGCAACCCGACGATCCTGCGTCAGCGCGAAGTCTGCGACAGCGTCGCGCCCCGTACCTTGCGGCCGGGCGATGTGGATGCCCGTCCGACCTGGCCGGTGGAGCAGGTCGAGCGCCGCCGGGTACTACGCGCACGCGGGTAGGTCACGATTGGGCAAGGGTTGGACCCGGCCCCTGCCTCAGCCGTAGCGGTGGAGGCTGGCGCCGTTGCGCTTGAGCCAGCGCTCGGCCTCGTCCACATGCGGGCACAGGGATCCCACCAGCGACCAGAACCGCTGGGAATGGTTCATCTCGCGCAAATGGGCCATCTCGTGGGCCACGAGGTAATCGAGCACCAGGGGCGGCGCCAGGATCAGGCGCCACGAGAAGTTCAACTCGCCACGCGCGGTGCAGGAACCCCAGCGCGAGCGGGTATCGCGGATGGTGATCCGTTTCGGGCCTTGGCCCAACTTCTCCGTATAGACCGACACCGCCTGGGCGAGATCCTTGCGGACCTCCCGCTCCAGGAAATCCCTGACCCGGCGCGGCAGGTGGGGCGCCTCGCACGCCACGGAGAGGACCGGACCACCCTCCTCCTCCGTCACCAGGGTCACGCCGCCGCGCTCGCTCCGGTGGACGATGCGATGGCCGACACCGCGAAGGGGGAGTTCCGCCCCCGCCTCGAACGCCACACGGTCCGGAACCTTGGCGAGCCGCATGGCGATCCAGCCGCCATGGCTGACCGCGAAGGTGCGCGCCACGGCGAGGGACGTCCGGGCTGGCAGGGTCATCACCACCTCGCCGGTGGCGCTCGACACGCGCAGGGTCAGCCTGCGGGCCGCCGGGCGGCGGCGCAGGGAGACGCGGAGCTTAGCGCCCTCGTGGAGGATGTCGATATGGTCGGGATCGGACCCGCGCAGCAGGGCGACTCTCATGGCGTCAGCTTAGCGGCAGCCTCCCGCCGCCGCCATCGGGGCGTGGGTCACGTCCAGAACTTTTGCGGGGGCCGATCCCGCACTACGCCGCCGGTCGTCGCTCCAGAGCCGGCAAGGCCTGCATCTCGCGGATGAAGGAGGCGATCCGCGGGGCGATGACCGTGCGATAGCGTGAGCCGTTGAACACCCCGTAATGGCCGACGCGCTCCTGCAGGTGATAGGCCTTGCGCTCGGGCGGCAGGTTCGGGGTCAGGTCGAGGGAAGCCTTGGTCTGGCCGACACCGGAGATGTCGTCGTTCTCGCCCTCGATGGCGAGGATCGCGCAGGTCCGGATCGCGGTGAGGTCCACCCGCTCGCCGCGATGGAGCATCTCGCCCTTCGGCAGGGCGTGGTCGACGAAGACGGTCTTGATCGTCTGAAGGTAGAATTCAGCCGTCAGGTCCATCACCGCGAGATACTCGTCGTAGAATTCCCGGTGCTTCTCGGCGGAATCGCCGTCGCCGGTGACGAGATGATCGAACATCTCGGTATGGGCGTTGACGTGACGATCGAGGTTCATCGCCATGAATCCGCCGAGCTGGAAGAAGCCCGGATAGACGCTGCGCAGGGCACCGGGATACGCCAGCGGGACCATGGTGATGCAGTTCCGCTCGAACCATGCGGTGCCGCGCTCCTGCGCCAGGCAGTTGACGGCGGTGGGCGAGCGGCGGGTGTCGATGGGGCCGCCCATCAGGGTCATCGAGCGCGGCACCGGCATCGTGCCTTGCGCCTCCATCAACGCCACGGTGGCCAGCACGGGCACCGCCGGCTGGCACACGGCCATGACGTGAAGGTCCGGACCGAGGGCGACGAAGATCTCCTTCAGGTAGTCGATGTAGGTGTCGAGATCGAACCGCCCCTCCGTGATCGGCACGAGGCGCGCATCGGTCCAGTCGGTGATGAAGACCTGATGATTGGGGAGCATCGCCTCCACGGTGCCGCGCAAGAGCGTGGCGTAGTGCCCCGACATCGGCGCCACGATCAGGAGCTTGGGCTGCGGCTCGGAGGGGCCGCGCGCGAAGGAGCGGTCGAAGGTCACGACCCGGCAGAACGGCTTCTCCCACACCACCCGCTCGCTCACGGGCACGCTCGCCCCGTCGATCCAGGTTCCGGTGAGCCCGAAGGCCGGCTTGGCGTAGCGCCGGGTTCCGCGCTCGAACATCTCGCAGGCCGCGGCCATGGACTTCGCATAGGGCGAGTAGGCGAGCGGGTTGGCGGGATTCTGCAGGCTGTGCTTGACCATGTCGGCCGCGAGGCGCGCCGGGGCCGTCATCATGCGACCGAACTCATACCAGGTGTAGGCCAAGCTCATATCCGCCCCTCCCTCGTCGTCCCGCGTATCGATTTCCCGCTCGGCTCGACTGCCCGCGCGACCCGACTACCGGCGCGACCCGGCGCGGTAGAGAACGCCGCGCCTCGCGAAACGTTCGGTTCGGGACATTCGTACAGGTGCGGAGTGCGCAAGGATGGGCGCAATCGGCGGGCGAACCATGGATTCGCAGCTGTCGAGCGCTATCGTTGAGCGGACATGATCGACATGAGCACCAATGGCTTCGTCCGCGATGCCCGGCACCTTCGGCTCGACACCTTCGTGCGCCTGCGCTGGCTCGCGATCACCGGGCAGAGCGCGGCTGTCGTCGGCGCCCAGTTCGGCCTCGGCCTGCCCCTGCCCTTCGGCTGGTGCTTCCTCGTCATCGCGGCGTCCTCCTGGCTGAACCTCGCCCTGCGGATCCGGTTTCCCGCGAGCTACCGCCTGAGCGACGATTCGGCGGCCCTGCTCCTGGCCTTCGATATCATCCAGCTCGCCGCCCTCCTTTTCCTCACCGGCGGCCTGCAGAACCCATTCTCGCTGCTTTTCCTCGCCCCCGTGCTGATCTCGGCCACGGCCCTGCCCCCCGAGCGGACCCTGGCGCTGGGGCTCCTGGCAGTGGGGCTCGCGACCATGCTGGCGCTGATCCACCGGCCGCTGCCGTGGTTCGCGGACGGGCGGCTCGAACTCCCGTTCCTCTACGTCTCGGGAGTGTGGACGGCGATCCTCCTCGGCACCGCCTTCACCGGGGTCTATGCCTGGAAGGTCTCCGAAGAGACCCGGCAGCTCGCCCAGGCGCTGGCGGCCACGGAACTCGTGCTGGCGCGCGAGCAGCACCTCTCGCAGCTCGACGGGTTGGCGGCGGCAGCGGCGCACGAGCTCGGCACGCCTCTCGGCACGATCATGCTCGTCACCAAGGAACTCACGCGCCAGCTCGCCCCCACGGCCTCACCCGCCGTGAAGGACGACCTCGACCTCCTGCGCGACCAAGTCGACCGCTGTCGCGGCATCCTGTCGAAACTGACCTCCCTCGACGGGGACGAAGCCGGCATCCTTCAGACCGTGACCCTGAGCCATCTCGTGGAGGAGCTGGTGGCGCCCCAGCGCGCCATGGGCATCGCGCTCGACGTCACCAGCCGGGGCGACGGAATCGAGCCGGCGTGCCGGCGCAATCCGGGGGTGCTGTTCGGCCTCGCCAACATCGTCGACAACGCCGTGGACTTCGCCACCAGCCGCGTCGTCATCGAAGCGCGCTGGACCGCCGAGCGGGTCTCCCTCGAGATCAGCGACGACGGCCCGGGCTTCTCCAGCGAGATTCTGCTGCGGGCGGGCGAGCCCTACGTCACCACCCGAAGCCCCGACAAAACGCGCGGCGGGAACAGCGTCGGCGCCGGCCTCGGCCTCGGTCTGTTCATCGCAAAGACCCTGATCGAACGCTCCGGCGCGCAGCTTACGCTCTCCAACGTGTCGGGCCACCAAGCAACCGGAGCCGTGGTCCGCGTATCCTGGGCGCGCCACATCTTCGAGCGCGACACGCTTCCCCGGCGCGGCACGGAATTCAACGCCGAGGTGCCCCTGACCGAACGCAGTCCGGCCCCTATATAAGTTGCCAACAACTCGGTTTTGGAAAATGGAGGAGCGTCGGATGCTGACGCAGAGTGTAAGTCCGGGGCTTGCTGCCGATGCGCTGCAGACGTCGGAATCCGATCCGCTGGCGGCTTATGCCGACCGCACCTTGCTGATCGTGGACGACGACAGGCCGTTCTCAACCCGCCTGGCGCGGGCGATGGAAGCCCGCGGCTACGAGGTTCAGGTGGCCGAGAGCGTGGCCGAGGGCGTGTCCCTGGTGGAGAGCCGTGCACCCGCCTTCGCGGTCATCGACATGCGCCTCGGTGACGGCAACGGCCTCGACGTGATCGCGCGGCTGAAGGAGAAGCGGCCCGAGGCCCGGGGCGTCATCCTCACCGGCTACGGCAACATCGCCACCGCCGTCACCGCCGTGAAGCTCGGTGCGTTCGATTACCTCGCCAAGCCCGCCGATGCGGACGAGATCCACGGCACGTTGATGGCGCAGCCGGGCGAGCGGGCCGACCCGCCGGAAAACCCGATGTCGGCTGATCGCGTGCGCTGGGAGCATATCCAGCGGGTGTATGAATTGTGCAGCCGCAACGTCTCGGAGACGGCACGCCGCCTCAACATGCACCGGCGCACGCTCCAGCGTATCCTCGCCAAGCGCGCGCCGCGCTGACCCGTCCCTGACGACGACCCCGGCGCCGCGATGTTGCGCGGGACCGGATCGGCGCTGTAAAGCTCCGGCCGCCCGCCGCAATCGCTGCTCCGGGGTCGACGGAGATGCATCCCCGTGAATACGCGCAACCTGATCACGATCGTCAGCATGATGGTGCTGGTGGGCACCGAAGTCTTCGCCGTCGCCATCGCCGCAGGCTGGGCGCTCGCCGGTCTGTTCGATCTCGGCGACACCGTCGGCCATGTCCTCATGGTCCTGTTCAGTGCGATCGCCGTCTGGATCATGGTCCAGCTCTGGCGCCGTGCGGTGAGCATCGAGCCGATTCGCGCCGCCGCACCGGCCGCCCGTCGCTGATCCACGACATAATCCCGAATCGCTTTTGCGGCTGACGGAGGTGGAACGGGCTGGGAAACATCCCCGCCGCGATGGGGCAGCCGCGTTGCATGGTCGGCATTTCCCGACTATCGCCTGACGGGTCGAGCCACAGCACCGAGTCCGAGACCATGAAAGCCCGCATCATCGTCACCCTGAAGACCGGCGTGCTCGACCCTCAGGGCAAGGCGATCGAATCCGCTCTCTCATCCTTCGGCATCTCCGGCATCGAGGGTGTCCGCCAAGGCAAGGTGTTCGACGTCGAGATCGCCGACGCGGACCCGGCCAGCGCCGAAGCGACGCTGAAGAGCGCCTGCGAGAAGCTGCTCGCGAACACCGTGGTCGAGAACTACGAGATCGAGATCGTCTGATGCGCGCCGCGATCGTCGTCTTCCCCGGCTCCAACCGCGACGGCGACGTCGCCCGCGCCCTGCGCCTCGCCGGCGCGGAGGTGGTCAAGGTGTGGCACACCGAGACGGCGCTGCCGGCCGGCACCGACCTCGCGGTGCTTCCGGGCGGGTTCTCCTACGGAGACTATCTCCGCTGCGGGGCCATCGCCGGACGCGCCGCCGCCATGGATGCCGTCCGCAACCACGCCGCCCGCGGCGGTCTGGTGCTCGGCATCTGCAACGGCTTCCAGATCCTGTGCGAATCCGGCCTCCTGCCGGGCGTGCTGATGCGCAACGTCGACCGGCGCTTCATCTGCCACCGCCAGCTGCTCCGGGTGGAGCGTGCCGATACGCGCTTCACGTCGTCCTATGCCAAAGGCCAGGTGATCGACGTCTGCGTGGCGCATGGCGAGGGCAACTACTTCGCCGATGCCGATACGGTGGCGCGCCTCGAAGGCGACGGCCGCGTGGCCTTCCGTTATTCCGACGCCTCCGGCGACCTGACCGTGGATGCCAACCGGAACGGCTCGCTGAACTCCATCGCCGGCATCTACAGCGAAAACCTCAACGTGCTCGGGATGATGCCGCACCCGGAGAACTTCGTCGAAGGTCTCATCGGCGGGGTCGACGGGCGCGGGTTGTTCGAAAGCCTCGCGGCGTAACGCGTAAAGACCCCCTCTCCCCTTTGCGGGCTACGGCATTCACACGTCTCGCGGGTGGCACGAGTCCCCTCTCCTTCCAGAAGAGGGAGTTCCGTTGCGCCTCAGTCGAACTCTCTCGGATAGAGTAAACACCCGTAGAGAAGCTGGGTGAATCCAGTAGCCTCGCGGGAGAGGAGGCCGGTGCAGCAGACGGGAGAGGGGAAGACCTCTCCGAAGGTGGCGCTCCCCTCATCCGACCCGCTGCCGCGAGCCACCTTCTCTCGCACACGAGAGAAGGACGCGTCGCGCATCAATGCCCGTCGAATTCCATCAGCGTCCGCACCGGCACGTCGAGGTCGCGCAGCTTCTGCGCCCCGCCGATCTCGGGCAGGTCGATGACGAAGCAGGCCGCCACCACCTCGGCGCCGATCTGGCGCAGCAGGTTCACCGCCGCGCAGGCAGTGCCGCCGGTGGCGATGAGGTCGTCCACCAGCAGCACCTTGTCGCCCGGCTTGATGGCGTCCACGTGGATTTCCATCTCGTCGGTGCCGTATTCCAGCGCGTAGGCGATGGAGACGGTCTTGTGGGGCAGCTTGCCCTTCTTGCGGATCGGCACGAAGCCCGAGGAGAGCTGGTGCGCCACCGCGCCGCCGAGGATGAAGCCCCGCGCCTCGATTCCCGCTACCTGATCGATCCGCCCGCCCGCGAAAGGATGGACCAGCGAATCGACTGCACGGCGAAACGCGCGCGGATCGCTCAGGAGCGTGGTGATGTCGCGAAAGACGATACCGGGCTTCGGGTAATCCGGAATCGAGCGGATCGAATCCTTCAGTGCGGAGTGGCGGCGGGCTTCCATACGGGCGGCTTTCGCTAGGATAGGTCAGGATCGGAGCGGGTTGGACCATGCCGAGCCCCAGCTGGAAAGCCGGGGCCTCGGATCTCAGGCGTTGGCGCGACGCAGGAGCTTCACGAGATCGCCGTGCAGGCTCTCGTTGCCAGCCGCCACCGAGCGGGCGGCCAGGGGCTCCGCTCCGCCATCGGCGCTGGTCACGAAGCCGCCGGCCTCGCGGACCAGGATGATGCCGGCCGCGATGTCCCAGGTCTGCAGGTCACGCTCCCAGTAGAGGTCCGAGCGGCCGCAGGCGACGTAGGCGAGATCGAGGGCGGCAGAGCCGAAGCGGCGGGCACCGCCGGTCACCGCCATCACCGCCGCCACCTCGCGCAGGAGCTTCGGGTGGTCGCCGCGCCCGAGATAGGGCGAGCCATAAGCGACGAGAGCGTCGGCGAGATCGGTCCGGCCGGAGACGCGCAGGCGGCGGTTGTTGAGATAGGCGCCCTTGCCGCGCTCGGCCACGAACAGCTCGTCCTTGGCCGGATCGTAGATGACGCCGGCGACGATCTGGCCCTCGCGCTCGAGACCCACCGAGATCGCGAAATGCGGGATGCCGTGGAGGAAGTTGGTGGTGCCGTCGAGGGGGTCGACATGCCAGGTATGGCTCTTGTCCTGCCCTTCGATATTCCCGGATTCCTCGAGGATCAGGCCGTAGCCGGGACGCGCCTTCATCAGGGCGTCGCGCAGCACCTCCTCGGCCTTGCGGTCGGCGGCGGAGACGAAGTTGCCGGGACCTTTACGGGAAACCTGGAGGTTCTCGATCTCGCCATAGTCGCGCTTGAGGCCACGGGCGGCCTTGCGGACGGCGTCGACCATGACGGTCATGAGAGGTGAGCTGATCATCGATGCAAAGGTCCGGGTCGATTCAAAGAACGGTCTTGCGCGGCCATAGCATGTTTGCCGCCCGCCTCACCCCTCGCCGATGCGGGGCAGAGGAGAAACGCGCGCAGGCGCCCATGGATGCCGCATCGTCCGCGGCAAGCCGCGCGCGGGCAGTCGACGATGAGGTCTCCCCATCGTCGACTGGTATCACTCCACCTTCATCCGCGCCTCGGCCAGTCGCTCGGCCCGGCTTCGCTCCTCGGCGGTGAGGCCGGCGAGGGTCTCGTCGAGCTTCGGGTCGGAGCGCCCCTGGGCGGCGGCGGCGAGATTCCAGGCCGCCGCCTCGACAGGGTTCTTCTGCATCCCCCGTCCCAGGGCATAGAGGATGGCGACGCGATTCTGCGCGATGGCGTTGCCGCGCGACGCGGCGTGGAGGAAGTAGCGGGCCGCGCGGGCCTCGTCCTTCTCGACACCGATGCCGTTGAACAGCAGGATCGCGAACTCGACCTCACCGGCGAGATCGCCGTTATCGGCGGCGCGCCGGAACCACTCGGCCGCCTGTTTGGGATCCTTCGGCACCCCCCTCCCCTGGAGGTAGAGCACGCCGAGATCGTGTTGGGCGGGGCCGATCTCACCCTCGGCCGCCTTGCGGAACAACTCGGCCGCCTTGGCTTCGTCCGGCTCGGTTCCCGTGCCGATCAGGATCAGGGCGAGGTTGTAGGCGGCCGTGGTGTCGCCCTTCAGGGATGCCTGTTCGAGCCAGCGGCGCCCGGCTTTCGGGTCCTTCGTGCCGCCGCGGCCATCGATCGACATCAGGCCGAGGGAGGCCATGGCGTGGGTGTCGCCCTGGTTGGCGGCCAGACGGTACCATTCGGCCGCCTTCACCGGGTCCTGCTTGACCCCGAGGCCCTGGTTGTAGAGCTCGCCGAGCAGCGTCATCGCCGCGGCGTCCTTGTTGTCGGCGGCGATCCGCTTCGTCGCCTCGCGGAAGGCGGTGGTATATTGGCCGCGCTGATAGGCGCCGAAGGCGATGTCCGGCTCGGTCTTCGAACGGGGCGGCACCGCGCCGGTCGCGCCGATGGAATACGGCGTCGGGAGTTCCCGCAGCTGCCCCTTCAGCGTCTCCTTGGGGCGAGGCGTCAGCGATTGGGGTCCGGCCGGGTCGGTCGGCATCACCTTCGGCGCTTCGGCGCAGGCAGCGAACGCCAAGCCCTCCGCCAGGGCGAGGGCGAAGGCGGCCCGGCGGACCCGCCTCACGTATCGGCCTCCGACGCCGCGACCAAGGCCTGGATGGCGGCGATATCCGCCCCTTCTCCCATCCACAGGTGGCTTTCCAGCCCGAGGAACTCGGCCCCCGTCGCCAGGAGACCGTCCACCTGGGCCAGATCATGGGCCACGGCGATGCACGGAGTCTCGAAGATTTCGACCCACCATTCCGCGCGCTCGCGAACGGTATCGGCATCGGGCGCGATCCCGTCCGAGTAGATCCCCCCGAACATCACGTAATCGACACCGGCCTCGCCGGCCTCCATCGCCGCGTGCTTCTGCTCATGCCCGCCGGCTCCGAGGATTCGACCGTCGCTGAGGCGTTCGCGCAGATCCTGCAGGGCACCATCCCGCGCCTTGTCGAGATGAACCCCGTCCGCCCCGCCACGCGCGGCCACGCTGACGACGTCGCCGGCGAAATCGGACACGGTGATGACCAGGGCGGCGCCGGTCGATTGCGCGGCCGGAGCGAGCCGCTTGACGAGGTTCACGAGGCTGCGCTCGTCGGCCGGGGCGAGCCGCAGGAGCACCGCCGCCACGTCCCCCGCCGCGCAGGCGGCGGTCAGCGCTTCGGCGAGGGCATCGGCCCGGTCGGAATCCACCCGATGGGGGGACAGGAGTGCGAGGCGGGTGCGGGGTTCGGCCATTCTTGTCGTCCTAACGGCATCATCCCGAGGCGCGGGCTCCGCGTCTCGGGGACAGGCGATGCGAGATCACCGCGTCACGGCATGGTTCCGGATGCGATCCGGTACCACGGAACAGGGTCTCAGGCGGCGCCGATCTTCGGGTCGAGCGAGCCGTTGGCATAGCGCTTGGCCATCTCGGAGACCGAGATCGGGCGGATCTTCGAGCCCTGACCGGCGGTGCCGAATTCCTCGAAACGCTGGCGGCAGAGCTTCGTCATCGCATCCATGGCGGGCTTCAGGTACTTGCGCGGATCGAACTCGGCCGGGTTCTCGGTGAGAACCTTCCGGATCTGGCCAGTCATGGCCATGCGGTTGTCGGTGTCGATGTTGATCTTGCGCACGCCGTGCTTGATGCCGCGCTGGATCTCGGCCACCGGCACGCCCCAGGTGGGCTTCATCTGGCCGCCGTAGGAATTGATGATGTCCTGCAGATCCTGCGGCACCGAGGAAGAGCCGTGCATGACGAGGTGAGTCGTCGGCAGGCGGCGGTGGATCTCTTCGATCACGTTCATGGCCAGCACGTCGCCGTCGGGCTGGCGGGTGAACTTGTAGGCGCCGTGGCTGGTGCCCATGGCGACGGCGAGCGCGTCGACCTTGGTGGCGGTGACGAACTTCACCGCCTCTTCCGGGTCGGTGAGGAGCTGGTCGTGGCTCAGCACGCCCTCGGCGCCGTGGCCGTCCTCGGCCTCGCCCTGGCCGCTCTCCAACGAGCCGAGCACGCCGAGCTCGCCCTCCACCGAGACGCCGGCCCAATGGGCCATGCGGGTGACGTTGCCGGTGATCTCGACATTGTAGGCGTAGTCGGCGGGGGTCTTGCCGTCGGCCTTGAGCGAACCGTCCATCATCACCGAGGTGAAGCCGTACTGGATCGCCGTGGCGCAGGTGGCTTCGTTGTTGCCGTGGTCGAGATGCATGCAGACCGGGATGTGGGGGTAGATCTCCACGAGCCCGTCGATGAGCTTGGCCAGCACCACGTCGTTGGCATAGGCGCGCGCGCCCTTGCTCGCCTGAAGGATCACCGGCGAATCGGTGGCATCCGCCGCCGCCATGATGGCAAGGCCCTGTTCCATGTTATTCAGGTTGAAGGCCGGAACGCCGTATTCGTATTCGGCGGCGTGATCCAGGAGCTGCCTCAGGGTGATACGTGCCATTGGTGTCTCCTAAAAACGATGGGGCCGACCCGTGGGCCGCCATCCGCTGAAATTCGTCTGCCTTGTCGGACCTTACTGGGTCCTTCGCAACTCCATCGCGAAGACTTCGGTGACAGAACGCTGTGTCGTCTTCCCAGATCCCAGCCAAACACCTCATCCCGATGTGCCCAAGCGCAGCGAAGGCGTCGAAGGAGCCCTCCAGTTCGCGCGGAGGATGCCGGAGCCCTCCTTCGAGGCCCGCTGCATCAGGCGCCTCAGGATGAGATGACGGGACCTGGGATGGAACCGGTCACCCCTTGTCGCGCAGGGCCTCGACGCCGGGCAGGACCTTGCCTTCCAGCCATTCGAGGAACGCGCCGCCGGCGGTGGATACGTAGGAGAAATCGTCGGCGACGCCGGCATGGTTGAGGGCGGCCACCGTGTCGCCGCCACCCGCCACCGAGACGAGCTTGCCGGCCATGGTGCGTTCGGCCGCGTGACGCGCAGCCGCCACCGTGGCGGCGTCGAAGGGGGTCAGCTCGAAGGCGCCGAGCGGACCGTTCCAGACCAGGGTGGCGGCCTCGTCGATGGCGGCGTCGATCTCGGCCACCGAGGCCGGGCCGGCATCGAGGATCATGCCGGTCTCCGACACGGCGTCGACGCCCACGGTCTCATGTGCCGCGTTGGCCTTGAACTCGGCGGCGACCACGGCGTCCACGGGCAGGATGATGCGGCACTTGGCGGACGCGGCGGCGTCGAGGATGCGGAGCGCCGTCTCGGCGAGATCCTTTTCGCACAGGGACTTGCCGACGGCTTTCCCTTGAGCGTGCAGGAAGGTGTTGGCCATGCCGCCGCCGATGACGAGCATGTCCACCTTGGCGACGAGGTTCTGCAGGAGGTCGATCTTCGAGGAGACCTTGGCGCCGCCGACCAATGCGATGACCGGGCGGCTCGGCGCCTCCAGCCCCTTGGTGAGCGCGTCGAGCTCCGCCTGCATCAGCCGGCCGGCATAGGCCGGCAGCACATGGGCGAGGCCCTCGGTCGAGGCATGGGCGCGGTGGGCGGCCGAGAAAGCCTCGTTGACGAAGACATCGCCGTTGGCGGCGAGCGCCGCTACGAAACCGGTCTCGTTTGTCTCTTCGCCGGAGTGGAAGCGGGTGTTCTCCAAGAGGAGAACGTCGCCGTCCTTCAGCGCCGAGATAGCCGAGGACGCGGCCTCGCCGATGCAATCCTCGGCGAAGGCGACCGGGCGGCCGAGACGGTCGGACAGGGCGGAGACCACCTGCTTGAGCGAATCGGCCACCACCGGCTTGCCCTTGGGGCGGCCGAAATGCGCCAGCAGCACCACACGCCCGCCGCCATCGGCGATCTCGCGGATCGTCGGGACGATCCTCTCGATACGGGTAGCGTCGGTGACGCGCGCCCCCTCCATCGGCACGTTCAGGTCGACGCGGAGAAGCACGCGCTTGCCCTGGAGGGAGCCGGCATCGTCGAGGGTGCGGAAAGCGGTCATCCTGGCCTTCAGTGTCGTCGAGAGAAATGTCAGCGCGGGGTGATGAGCCCGTCGAGATGGAAGCGCTGGGCGGCGATGGTCAGCACCACGGTGAGCACGGCGGTGATGATCGCCGTCAGCACCAGGGCCCCGGAACCGGGCAGCCGGCGCGTGCGGTCGGCGACGGCGCGGACTTCGCTGCGCAGGGCGGCGAGGTCGGACTGGCGCGCTGCCTCGCTCATGCGCGTGGTCGCCCCCTCGATCTTCTCCTCGACGCGGGAGAGCAGTGCCTCGGAGCGGGCGTACTTGTCCTCGATCCGCGCACACTTGTCCTCGATGCGGGCGAGTTGGTCGCTGCCGGGCGAGGATGGGGCGGGCGCGGATTGAGCCAGGGGCTCGGCCTTGCCGACCACGAGCGGCGGCGTCGCCTGCTGGTTGGCGATCGCCTGGGTCTCGGGCACCGGCGACGGCGCCACACCCGCGAGCGCGGTGCTCTCGGAAGTCATATTATGGGAAGTCTTGCTCTCGGAAGTCTTGGCGCCCGGGATGAAGCTGGTTCCGGTCGACGGGGTCGGCGAAGGCTCGGTCATGTCGGACGCACCAGTGCTGGTCGATCAAAGGGTGTCGTTCACGAGGCATCCCGGGCGGCCAACGGGCCGCCCGGAAGCGCTGCTCTCAGAGCAGCTTTCCCATCGCCACGGCGGTGTCCGCCATGCGGTTCGAGAAGCCCCACTCGTTGTCGTACCAGGAGAGGATACGCACGAACGTGCCGTCCATCACCTTGGTCTGGTCGAGGTGGAAGGTGGACGAATGAGGATCGTGGTTGAAGTCGATGGAGACGTTGGGCTGGTCGGTATAGGCCAGCACGCCCTTCAGCGGACCGTCGGCCGCGGCGCGGATCGCGTTGTTGATCTCCTCGACGGAGGTCTGGCGCTTGGCGGTGAACACGAGGTCGACGGCCGAAACGTTGGGGGTCGGCACGCGGATCGAGGTTCCGTCGAGCTTGCCCTTCAACGCCGGCAGGACGAGGCCGACGGCCTTGGCCGCGCCCGTGGAGGTCGGGATCATCGACAGGGCGGCGGCACGGGCCCGGTAGAGGTCCTTGTGCATCTGGTCGAGGGACGGCTGGTCGTTGGTGTAGGAATGGATCGTCGTCATGAAGCCGCGCTCGATCCCGACGAGATCGTTGAGCACCTTGGCCACCGGCACGAGGCAGTTGGTGGTGCAGGACGCGTTCGAGATCACGAGGTGATCGGCGGTCAGCTGATCGTGGTTGACGCCGTAGACCACGGTAAGGTCGGCGCCGTCGGCGGGGGCCGAGACGATGACGCGCTTGGCGCCGGCGTCGAGATGGGCCTTGGCCTTGTCCTTCGAGGTGAAGATGCCGGTGCATTCCAGGGCGATGTCGACGCCGAGTTCGCGGTGCGGAAGCTCGGCCGGGTTGCGCACGGCGGTGACCTTGATGCGCTGACCGTCGACGACGATGAAGTCGCCGTCCACTTCGACCTTGGCGTTGAAGCGGCCGTGGATCGAATCGAAGCGCAGCAGGTGGGCATTGGTCTCGACGGGGCCGAGATCGTTGATCGCGACGACCTCGATATCCTTGCGGCCCGACTCGTGGATGGCGCGCAGGATGTTGCGGCCGATGCGTCCGAACCCGTTGATGGCAACCTTCACCGACACGGCGTGAATCCTTCTATGTACCGGGCGCCGACCTCGCGGAACCCGTAAGCAGCAAGAGCGAGACAGCGGGCCGGAGGGGCGGAGCCGCCATTCGGCGTCGCTGTGTCATGTACACCGTTGAACGTCAGATGAACCGATTGGCCCATCCTCGGACCCTCATGCGTCCGCGAAAGGACCGATGCGGGATCGATGGCCGAACGGGTCACGGGCTCGAATTTCCAATCCGGCGGTCGGTTCGAGGGGCGCGCGGTCTCTAACATGGGGGAAACCGCTGGCAAAGGTTTTGCCCGATCGATTCGTTTTCCTTCCCCGCATATGATGGCAAAGCGTCGATTTCGCGCGCGGATCGACAGAGGTTTGGCTACAAATCCGCGTTTCCGAAACAGATGCGCCAGCTCCTTCATGATCCGGCGGAAGGTAGAACGATGAGCCAGACGCCAGACCGGCCGAACGTGGACCATGCCCTTGCTCGGCTCGATACGGTACTGACCCGCCTCGAGGCCTCGGTGGCCCATCGCCTTGAGGCCGAGCGCGAACCGGGCGACCTGGAAACGGAGCTCGCGATCATGGCGGAGGATCGCGCGCGCCTCGCGGCGGAACTCGACGCCGCCAGCGCGCGCCTCGCCACGGTGGAGGCGACCACGAGCGATGTCGGCCACCGCCTGGGGCGGGCGATCGAAGCGGTGGAGGGCGTGCTGGCCCGCCCCCGCGTCGCACGCTAGTCTGCCACCTCTCACACCAGCCCTGTCGGACATGCCCCAGATCAGCGTCACCATCGACGGCAAGAGCTACCGGATGGCCTGCGCCGAAGGCGAGGAGGCGCATCTCTCGGCTCTGGCTGCGGAACTCGACACCCGCGTCACCGACATGAGGAAATCCTTCGGCGAGATCGGCGACATGCGTCTGCATGTGATGGCTGCCCTCACCCAGGCGGACGAACTCGCGGAGCTCAAGCGTCGCCTGGCGGATCTCGAGGCCGAAACGGTCACGCTCCGGGAGCGCGTCGAGACCGCGGACTCCCTCCGCGCCAACGAGGAGGCCCGTATCGCCGAAGGGCTCGGCCGGGCGGCGGACAGGATCGAGCGGCTAGCGTATGCGCTGGCGGCGGGATGAGCGTCCCGCGCACGATTGCCCGCCCCACCCCCTGGCGCGAAACGCCCGCCGACGCTACATGAGTCGAGCGGTGCTGCGGGGTTCGTCAGGAGTACTTTTCCCCGGGGCCTTATCGACTCCC
>NZ_NKUG01000039.1 GCF_014845095.1 Methylobacterium bullatum
GTAAGTTACAAGGATGAGGTTCGTGGTAGGGCGTGAGGAGCGATTCTAGGGGAAACTCCTCCGGGATCGATCGTCCCTCACTCCCAGCTGCCGCCCCGCCACAATGAAGACGGGGGCGTTGCTTCCCACTCACTGCGTGCGGGAAGAGTGATTGTTCGTCGAGCTTACTTCCGCAGGATCTTCGTCACGAGGCGGCCGATCGGGTTGCTCGAATCGTAGTTGCGGTCGTCGCGGACGACGGGGCGGTTCTCGTTGCCGAGAAGCTTGGTGACGAGGCGTCCGATGAGGCTCATGGCTGTATCCCTTCAAACCGGTTATGCGCCGCATTACGGCGCAGCTTGACGGTCAACACGCCGGACGTCCTCCCGTTCCGGATGAACCCCCACATGACCCGCGCCCGTCCCGGCATCGCCCTTGCTCCTCTCGGGTGGAGAGAGGGGACACGATGACCGAGCGATTGCTCCATGCCGGCGCGAGCCTGGCGCTGCTCCTCGCCGTCGCGATTTTGTTCTCGACCAATCGCCGGGCGATCCGGCCCCGGACCGTCGTCTCGGCCCTCGCCCTGCAGATCGCCATCGGGGCAATCGTGCTGTTCGTGCCCGTTGGGCGGCAGGCCCTCGATGCGGCGGCGACGCTGGTCCAGACGGTTCTGGCCTATGGCGATCGCGGGGTCCTGTTCCTGTTCGGCGGCCTCGTCGAGCCGCGCATGTTCGAGCTCTTCGGCGGCAGCGGCTTCATCCTGGCCCTGCGGGTGCTGCCGCAGATCCTCTACGTCTCGGCGCTGATCGCGATCCTGTATCATCTGAAGGTGATGCAGACGCTGGCCCGCCTCATCGGGGCCGGGCTTCAGCGGGTGCTCGGCACCTCGCCCATCGAGACCTTCTCGGCCGTCATCACCATCGTCATCGGCCAGAGCGAGATCGCGGTGGCCCTGCGGCCGTTCCTGATCCTGCTGACCGGGGCCGAATTGTTCGCCGTGATGTCGAGCGGGGCCGCGTCCACCGCCGGATCGATCCTGGCCGGCTACGCCGCGTTGGGCGTGCCGATGGAATATCTGCTGGCCGCCGGCGTCATGGCGATTCCCGGCGGGCTTCTCTACGCCAAGATCCTGATGCCCTCGACGGAGCCGACGCGGGTGACAACGATGCGGGTGGAATTCGCCGAGACGCGGGCGGTGAACCTCATCGAGGCGGCGGCCGACGGCACGCAGAAGGGCCTCGTCATCGCGGTGTCGGTGGGCGCCATGCTGATCGCCTTCACCGGGCTCATCGCCCTTCTCAACGGCATCGCCGGATGGGGCGGCGGACTCGTCGGCTATCCGTCCCTCAGCATCGAGGGCGTGCTCGGGCTCGCCTTCGCGCCGCTGGCCTGGCTCATGGGCGTGCCCTGGAGCGAGGCGGGTCTGGTCGGCGGCGCCATCGGGCAGAAGATCGCCTTCAACGAGTTCCTGGCCTATGCCCAGCTCTCGCCGGTGCTCAAGGGCGGCACGCTCGATGCCCGGACGACGGCCATCCTGTGCTTCGCCCTGTGCGGCTTCGCCAATCTGGCTTCCATCGCGATCCAGCTCGCGAGTCTGGCGAGCCTCGTCCCCGAGAGGAGGTCCGAGATCGCACGCTATGGAATGCGCGCGATCCTGGCTGGTACCTTGTCGAACCTGACGAGTGCGACGATCGCCGGCCTGTTCATCGGCTGACGGCGGACCGTCACGCGGCGGCGCGCTTGGCCTTGGACGGCTTGGCCGCCGCCGGGGCGGCCTTGGCCGGAGCCCTGACCGGGAGTTCGATGTCGACCCCGAGGGTCGACATGTCCTGGCCCCGCTCCAGGCGGATCTGGACTTTGTCCCGCTCCACCGTGACGTGTTTGGCGATGACGGCGAGGATCTCCTCCCGCAGGAGCATCACCAGGTCGGAGCCGCCGGCCCCGGCCCGTTCATGGGCCAGGATCAGCTGGAGACGGTCGCGGGCCGTGGGGGCCGAGGCGCGTTTGCTGAAGAGGTTGCGCAGGCTCATGCCGCCCTCCGGGTGAACAGCTTGTTGAGGAGAGACTTCTTGTCGGACGGCACGGTCATCGGCACGGTATCGCCCTTCAGGCGGCGGACGGCGTCGATATAGGCCCGGGCCGGGGCGCTGAGCGGGTTGTTCATCGTCACCGGGCAGCCGACATTGGAGGCGCGCAGCACTTCCAGGCTCTCGGGGATGATGGCGAGCAGCGGGATCGAGAGGATCTCGAGCACGTCGTCGACCTTCAGCATGTCGCCGCGGTCGGCGCGGGCGGGGTCGTAGCGGGTGAGGATGAGGTGTTTCTCCATCACCTCGCCGCGCTCGGCCTTCAGCGTCTTGGAATCCAGGAGACCGATGATCCGGTCCGAATCGCGGACCGATGAGACTTCCGGGTTCGTGACGACGACGGCGAGGTCGGCGTGGCGCATGGCCAGGGTCGCTCCGCGCTCGATTCCGGCCGGGGAATCGCAGATCACCCAGTCGAACTTCTCGCGCAGCTCTTCCATCACCTTGGCGACGCCCTCGTCGGTGAGGGCGTCCTTGTCGCGGGTCTGCGAGGCGGGCAGCAGCGACAGGTTCTCGAGCCGCTTGTCGCGGATCAGCGCCTGGTTGAGCTTGGCATCGCCGTTGACCACGTTGATGAGGTCGTAGACCACGCGCCGCTCGGCGCCCATCACGAGGTCGAGGTTACGCAGGCCGACGTCGAAATCGACGACGGCGACGCTCTGTCCGGCCTGCGCGAGTGCCGCGCCGAGAGCCGCTGTGGTGGTCGTCTTGCCGACGCCGCCCTTGCCAGATGTAACGACCAGAACCTTGGCCATGCGTGTGTCTCCTTAATCCAAGGTTGCCATTTTGATGGAGCCGCTATCGAGCCAGATCTGCACGGGTTTCCCGCGCAGGGTCGTGCCCATGTCCTCGGCCGTGCGGACGAGGCGATCGATCCCGAGCAGTTCGGGCTCGAACTTGCGGCAGTAGATGCGGGCGCGGGGGTTGCGGGCGGCACCGGCGATGGCCCGGCCGCGAAGCGCCCCGTAGACGTGGATCGAGCCGCCGGCGAGGATCTCGGCGCCGGAGGCCACCGAACCCATGACGGTGACGTCACCGGTGGGATGCGTGATCGACTGGCCGGACCGGACCGAGCCCTCGATCATGAGAGACGTGGTTTCCGGCTCGGCATCCTTCGGAATCTCGATGCCGAGGGTGGGCCGTCCGTTCACGAGGAGCGGGGGCAGGGCGAGACCGTCGAGCATCGTCGTTCCCGCCAGGGTCGCCGCCGCGCCCTCGATGCCGAGGATGCGGATGCGGCGGGCACCGAGATCGGCCAGGACCTTGCCGAGCACGTCCGGGTCCGACCCGAGCGCCGCGATGTCGAGGATGAGGGGGCGGCCGTCGAACAGGGTCGGCGACCGCTTCAGCGAGGCGTCCAGATCGGCGAACCAATCGGGAAGCGGAGCTTCCGGAGCCAGGACGAGTGCCTTGAAGGCACGGCCTCTTAGCGTCACGGATCGGCGGGATGGAGGGGCGTGTGTCACGGGCTCTCGCGATTCCTTACCGAACCATTGACGGTCCTTATGGTTACCGCTTGGTTAACGAGCCGGCTTTCTGTGATCCTGTGACCCTATAATCCTGCGATCCCGGGTTCCTGTGTCGGCGCTACTCCAGCGCGGCGACCTTGATCGCATCCCCGTCCAGGCGGATCTGCGCCGGTTGGCCCCGGCGGTCCGGCCCCAGATCGTCGGCCGTCCGGTAGAGACCGTCGATGGCGAGCAGTTCCGGCTCGAACTTGCGGCAGGTGATGCGGGCATCGGGATTGCCGGAGGCGCCCGCGATGGCCCGCCCCCGCAGCGCTCCATAGATATGGATGGAGCCGCCGGCGATCACTTCCGCCCCGGAGGCCACCGATCCCATGATGGTGATGTCGCCTTCGAGATGCAGGATCGTCTGGCCCGACCGGACCGGCTGGTCGAGGATCAGCGAACGGGCGGCGCGCGGCGGCTCCGCGTGCGTCGGCGCGGGCGCGTCCGGCGTGGCGACCTCGTCCACCGGCCGTCCGCCGGCCGGGGCGGGGGGCAGCCCCTCGCCGAGGCTGCCGGATTTGGCTCCCTCGATTCCCATCACGGTGACGTCGCGGGCCTTGAGCTCGGAGACCAGGGCGGTGAGGTCCGCGCGGTCGAGCCCGAGGCCGGACACGTCGAGGATCACCGGGCGCCCCACGAAGAAAGCGGGGGAGCGCCGGGACAGCGCGTCGAGGTCTTCGAGCCAGTCATGCACCGGTGCCGAGGGGGCCAGCACCAGGGCCATGAAGGAGCGGCCACGGAAACGGATCGGGGGACGGGAATTCGGCTGGGTCACGCGGTGGCGTTTCTGTTGTTCCGGAATCGACAAGGGACGTGTTGAGCCGACCATATCGGCAGATCGCCCGGAACGCTCCCCTCCCGGCATCGTCGCCCACGCCTGTTTCTCTCAGGACTCCGGCCAGCCGCCGTTTCCCCTTGCCATGCGTCCGGATCGAACATAAAGATATCTTTATGTCTCAAGAGAGTGCCAAGGCGACGGTCGTCCTTCCTTTCTCCGATGCCCTCGGTGTGCTGCGCGCCACGGCGGAAGAGACGCGCCTGCGCATCCTCGCTTTGCTGATGCAGGGGGAATTGTCGGTCTCCGATCTCACCGACATCCTCGGCCAGTCGCAGCCGCGCATCTCTCGCCATCTCAAGCTTCTCGTCGAGGCCGGGCTGGTGGAGCGGCATCGCGAGGGGGCCTGGGCGTTCTTTCGGCTGATCGAGGCGAGGACGGGTCTGGTGGAGCCCCTCGTCGGGGGTCTCGACCGGTCGAGCCCGCCTTTGTCCGAGGATCGGGCCCGGTTGGAGGGCGTGCGGGCCCAGCGCGCGGATGCCGCGCAGAGCTTCTTCGCCCGCCTCGCCCCGAAATGGGACCAGCTCCGCTCGCTCCACGTGCCGGAGGCGATGGTGGAGGCGGCGGTGATCGACGCCCTCGGATCGCGGCCGGTGCGGAGCCTGATCGATCTCGGTACCGGCACGGGGCGGATGCTCGGGCTCCTCGCTCCCAGGGCCTCCCGCGCCACGGGGCTCGATTCGAGCCACGCCATGCTCTCCGTCGCCCGCGCCAATCTGGAGCGGGCCGGGCTGTCCGGCGTGGACCTGCGCCAGGGCGACATCCATGCGCCGCCCTTCGGCCGGGGCAGCTTCGACCTCGTGGTGGTGCATCAGGTGCTGCATTATCTCGACGATCCCGCTCGTGCGCTCCGCGAGGCGGCACGGCTCGTGGCGCCCGGAGGCCGGCTTCTCGTGGTGGATTTCGCGCCGCACGATCTCGAATTCCTGCGCGAGGAGCAGGCCCATCGCCGCCTCGGCTTCGCCGCCGAGCAGGTGACGGGCTGGCTCGCCGATGCCGGGCTCGGCATGGTGGCGACACGGCATCTCGCCCCGGCCGACGAGAGCGGGCACCAGCTCACCGTGACCCTCTGGCTCGCCGCCTCGGCGGCGGAGCCGACCCTCGCTTCCGAGGCGGAGCGCGCGGTGGCCTGACCGGCCGATGCCGAAATCCGTCTCGAATACACACGTCTGAACCGAAAGATCTTGAGGACGACCCGATGCCCACCGCTTCCCATCACCGCGCCAGCCGCGACGGCTACCGTCCGATCCAGGTCTCCATCGAGTTCTTCCCGCCGAAGACCGACGAGATGGAGAAGGTCCTGTGGTCGTCGATCGAGCGGCTCGCCCCGCTCCAGCCGAAATTCGTCTCGGTGACCTATGGGGCCGGCGGCTCCACCCGCGAGCGCACCCACAACACCGTGGCGCGGATGATCAAGGAGACGAGCCTCAAGCCCGCCGCCCATCTCACCTGCGTGGACGCCACCCGCGAGGAGATCGACGAGGTCGTGCAATCCTATTGGGATGCCGGGGTACGCCACATCGTGGCCCTGCGCGGTGACCCGCAGGACGGTGTCGGCACCGCCTATCGGCCGCATCCCGGCGGCTATGCCAGGACCAGCGATCTCGTGGCCGGCATCAAGCGGATCGGCGACTTCAAGGTCTCGGTCTCGGCCTATCCGGAGAAGCACCCCGAGGCGGCTACCCTCGACGCCGATATCGACGCCCTGAAGGCCAAGGTCGATGCGGGCGCCGACCAGGCGATCACGCAGTTCTTCTTCGAGAACGACGTCTATCTCCGCTACGTCGACAAGGTCCGCGCGGCCGGGATCGAGATCCCGATCATCCCCGGCATCCTGCCGGTGCAGAACTTCAAGCAATCCGCCAATTTCGCCCGCCGCACCGGCGCCTCGGTGCCGTATTGGCTGGCCGCCCGGTTCGAGGGGCTGGACAACGATGTCGATACCCGCCGCCTGATCGCGGCGGCGGTCGCGGCCGAGCAGGTGCTCGATCTGGTGGACGAAGGCGTCAACGACTTCCATTTCTACTCGATGAACCGCTCCGACCTCGTCTATGCGATCTGCCATCTCCTCGGCCTGCGCGCGCAGGCGCCGAAGGTGGCGGCGGCGAAGGCGGCCTGAAACAGGAACGCGCGCTCCAACCCTCGGACCTCATCCTGAGGTGCCCGCATAAGCGGGCCTCGAAGGAGGGATCCAGATCGCGCAACGAGACCTGGAGGCCTCCTTCGAGGCCTTCGCTACGCTCCGGCACCTCAGGATGAGGTGGATTGGTGGGACTTCGCGTCTCCAAGGATACGACATGACAGACCTCCGCCCCGTTGACGGAAAAGAGATCGAAACCGCCCTGCGCCAGCGGGCAGCGGAAAAAATCCTCGTCCTCGACGGGGCGATGGGTACCGTGATCCAGCGCCTCGGCTACGGCGAGGCGGATTTTCGCGGGGGGCGCTTCCTCGATCACGGACACGACCAGAAGGGCAACAACGACCTCCTGATCCTGACGCAGCCCGACGCGATCCGGCAGATCCACCTCGACTACTTCCTGGCCGGGGCCGACGTCTGCGAAACCAACACCTTCTCGGGCACCACCATCGCCCAGGCCGATTACGGCATGGAATCGATCGTCCACGAGCTGAATGCGCAAGGCGCGCGCCTCGCCCGCGAGGCCGCCGCTTTGGCCGAGAAGCAGGATGGGCGCCGCCGCTTCGTCGCCGGCGCCATCGGCCCGACGAACCGTACCCTGTCGATCTCGCCGGACGTGAACAATCCGGGCTACCGGGCGGTGACCTTCGATCAGGTCAAGACCGCCTACATGGAACAGGTGCGCGGCCTGATCGATGGCGGCGCCGAGCTGATCCTCATCGAAACCATCTTCGACACGCTCAACGCCAAGGCGGCGGTGGCGGCGGCCTGGGCGGTGTTCGAGGAGACCGGCACCACCCTGCCGATCATGATCTCGGGCACCATCACCGATCTCTCCGGTCGTACCCTCTCGGGCCAGACCCCGGAAGCGTTCTGGAACGCGCTGCGCCATGCCAGCCCGCTCACCATCGGGCTGAACTGCGCGCTCGGCGCCAAGGAGATGCGCGCTCACATCTCCGAACTCTCGCGCATCGCCGACACCCTGGTCTGCGCCTATCCGAATGCGGGTCTCCCCAACGAGTTCGGCCTCTATGACGAGAGTCCCGAAGCCATGGGCAGGCTGGTGGGCGAGTTCGCCACCTCCGGCCTCGTCAACATGGTCGGCGGCTGCTGCGGCACCACGCCGGACCATATCCGCGCCATCGCGCAGGCCGTGGAGGGCGTGAAGCCCCGCGCGATCCCGGAGGTGCCCCGCCTGATGCGCCTGTCGGGCCTCGAGCCCTTCACGCTGACGAAGGAGATTCCCTTCGTGAATGTGGGCGAGCGCACCAACGTCACCGGCTCGGCCAAATTCCGCAAGCTCGTCACCGCCGGCGACTACGCGGCCGCTCTCGACGTGGCCCGCGATCAGGTGGCGGCGGGCGCCAGCATCATCGACATCAACATGGACGAGGGCCTGCTCGATTCCGAGAAGGCGATGGTCGAGTTCCTTAACCTCGTGGCCGCCGAGCCGGACATCGCCCGCGTGCCGGTGATGATCGATTCCTCGAAATTCCACGTCATCGAGGCCGGGCTCAAATGCGTCCAGGGCAAGGCGATCGTGAACTCGATCTCCATGAAGGAGGGTGTCGAGAAGTTCATCAGTGACGCCAAGGTCTGCCGCTCCTACGGCGCGGCCGTGGTGGTGATGGCTTTCGACGAGCAGGGCCAGGCCGACTCTTACGAGCGCAAGGTCGAGATCTGCACCAAGGCCTACAAGGTTCTGACCGAGCAGGTCGGCTTCCCGCCGGAAGACATCATCTTCGATCCCAACGTCTTTGCCGTCGCCACCGGCATCGAGGAGCATAACGGCTACGGCGTCGCCTTCATCGAGGCGACCAAGACCATCCGCGAGACTCTGCCCCATGCCCATATCTCGGGCGGCATCTC
The DNA here is from genome assembly GCF_014845095.1 of Methylobacterium bullatum. GTDB lineage: Bacteria > Pseudomonadota > Alphaproteobacteria > Rhizobiales > Beijerinckiaceae > Methylobacterium > Methylobacterium bullatum. Next base: position 8,419 of record NZ_NKUG01000039.1, read on the forward strand.
GAATCTCAGCTTCGCCTTCCGGGGCAACGAGCCCGTGCGCGAGGCGATGCATGCGGTGTTCCTGTACCATGCGATCCAGGTCGGCATGGATATGGGCATCGTGAATGCCGGCCAGCTCGCGATCTACGCCGAGCTTCCGGCCGAGTTGCGCGAGCTGTGCGAGGACGTCGTCCTCAACCGGCGCGAGGATTCCACCGACCGGCTGCTCGATGCGGCCGCGCGCTTCAAGTCGGGTGGCGGCGTGCAGGCCAAGACGGCCGATCTGTCCTGGCGCGAGGCTCCGGTGGAGAAGCGCATCGAGCACGCCCTGGTCAACGGGATCACCGAGTACATCCTCGTCGACACCGAGGAGGCGCGCCTCGGCGTCGAACGTCCGCTCCACGTCATCGAGGGCCCCCTGATGGCCGGCATGAACGTGGTCGGCGACCTGTTCGGCTCGGGCAAGATGTTCCTGCCGCAGGTGGTGAAGTCCGCCCGCGTGATGAAGCAGGCGGTGGCCTATCTCGAACCCTTCATGGAGGCGGAAAAACTCGCCAATGGCGGCGACGGCAAGCGCCAGGCCGCCGGCAAGATCCTGATGGCGACGGTGAAGGGCGATGTCCACGACATCGGCAAGAACATCGTCGGCGTCGTGCTCGCCTGCAACAATTACGAGATCATCGACCTCGGCGTGATGGTGCCGGCGGCCAAGATCCTCGACGTGGCCAAGCGCGAGAATGTCGACATCGTCGGCCTGTCGGGCCTCATCACGCCCTCGCTGGACGAGATGGTTCACGTCGCGGCCGAGATGGAGCGCGAGGGTTTCGACGTGCCGCTCCTCATCGGTGGCGCCACGACCAGCCGTGTCCACACCGCCGTGAAGATCCACCCGTCCTACAACCGTGGCCAGACCGTCTACGTGACGGATGCCAGCCGCGCCGTGGGTGTGGTCTCGAGCCTGCTCTCGAAGGAGACGCGGGACACCACCATCGCCAACATCCGGGCCGAGTACCGCAAGGTCTCGGATGCCCATGCCCGCTCGGAACTCGACAAGCAGCGCCTGCCGCTCGCCAAAGCCCGCGCCAACCCGTTCAAGATCGACTGGTCGGGCTACCGTCCGACCAAGCCGAGCTTCACCGGCGTGCGGGTCTACTCCTCCTACGAGGTCGCCGACCTCGTGCCGTATATCGACTGGACGCCGTTCCTCCAGACCTACGAGTTCAAGGGCCGCTACCCGGCGATCTTCGAGGACCCGAACCAGGGTCCGGCGGCAAAGGCCCTGTTCGACGACGCGCAGGAGATGCTGAAGCAGATCGTCGACGAGCGCTGGTTCAACCCGAAGGCGATCATCGGCTTCTGGCCGGCAAATTCGGTGGGCGACGACATCGCGCTCTATACCGGCGAGAGCCGCTCCGAAAAACTCGCGACCTTCCACGGCCTGCGCCAGCAGCTGTCGAAGCGCGACGGGCGCGCCAATACCTGCCTGTCCGACTTCGTGGCACCGACGGAGACGGGCATCGGCGATTACGTCGGCGGCTTCGTGGTCACGGCGGGGCTGGAAGAGGTGCGGATCGCCGAGCGGTTCGAGCGGGCCAACGACGATTACCGCTCGATCCTGGTCAAGGCGCTCGCCGACCGCATCGCCGAGGCGCTGGCCGAGCGCATGCACGAGCGGGTGCGCAAGGAGTTCTGGGGCTATGCCCCCGACGAGACCTTCGCTCCCGAAGATCTCGTGCGCGAGGACTATGCCGGCATCCGCCCGGCGCCGGGCTATCCCTCCCAGCCCGACCACACCGAGAAGGTCACCCTGTTCGACCTGCTCAAGGCCGAGTCGCGCATCGGCGTGAAGCTCACCGAGAGCTATGCCATGTGGCCGGGCTCGTCGGTCTCGGGGCTCTACATCGCCCACCCGGACGCGCATTACTTCGGCGTCGCCAAGGTGGAGCGGGATCAGGTGGAGGATTATGCCCTGCGCAAGGGCATGGACCTCCGGGAGGTGGAGCGCTGGCTCGGGCCGATCCTCAACTACGACCCGGCACGCTATCTCGCGGCGGCGGCGGAGTAACGTACGCGATTCGGTGGAATGGAGCGCGGGTGTGTCCTGGCGAGGCTTGACCGTCGGACCGCCCGCGCTTCAATGCGATCCCTTGATCGATGGCTTGAGCGGAGCGCGACCACGTTGAACCGGACCACCGGAATCCTGGCCGTCGCGGTCACGCTCGCTCTCGGAGTCTCGGGCTGCACCGGTTTCTCCTACCTGTCGAAGAACTACGCCACCGTGGGCGTCCAGGTGGTGACCATCGGCTGCAAGGACCCGTATTCCGTCTACGACCAGCGCCGCGTGAGCAAGATGCTCGTCGTCTCCGACGGTTTGCGGGAGATCACGGGCTGCGGCATCGACGAGCGCTACGACGGGCAGGGCGGCCCGGCGGAGACCCGCGCCAAGCGGTTGCGCGAGGCGGCGCGGGCCTTCCTCGACGAGACGGCCCGCGAGAATTGCAAGATCACCGGGGAAGCGATCTTCTCCGACCTGCAGACCGAGTTCTCCTACATCTGCAAGCCGACGCCGGAAGAGCGCGGCCTCAAGGTGCCCAGGCTCCCCGGTCGCGGTTGAAGAGCCCGGTCCGCCCGTCAGTCCCCGTTGGCTGAGGGCGGACGCGGAAAAGTCCGCTCCGCGGCATCGCCCGAGGCCGCGAGCAGGGCACGGGCGAGGTCGCGCGCCTCCCGCCGGTCGAGGGCGAGTATGGCGGTGAAGGGCGTCCCGGACAGGTCCGCGAGGCCGAGTTCGAGCCGCACACCGTCCGGCAATGCGGCGACGGCGAGACTCCAGTCCCGTTCCTGCTGCCCGTTCATGTACCCCACTCCCGTTCGGCTCGCGGCATCGGCCCGAGGATGGGCGGCGATCCACCGGACCACGCCGATGTCGCGATGCCGGAAACCGCGCATGGAATGACCGATTGCGGCGCGCAGGGCCAGAGGGGAAGCGCCCCCTGCGAAACTCTCTCGGACGCGGGCGATTGACGGGCGGCGGCGGAACGGTGTTTCTCCGCCCGCGAAACGGCCGGATCGCCGGCCGGGCAACCCTCGCCCAGGAACAAGGAAACGCCCACATGTCCGAGATCTGGTTCCGCACCGGAGAGGCCACCGTCCTCGCCGCCGATGGCCAGTACACCGACGCGATGCCGGAGGTGCTGATCGGCTCCACCCGCGGCCCGGTGGGTCAGGCCTTCGCCGGCATGATGGGGCAGGTCCAGGGCCATACCCGCATGTTCGTGGTGCGCGACCTGAACCAGCTCGTGCGCCCCTCCACCATGATGACCACCAAGGCGACGATCCACACGGCGGAATACGTCAACCTGTTGGGCGGCGTGGTTCAGGCCGCCACGGGCGACGCCATCGTCGATTGCGTGATCGAGGGCATCCTGCCGAAGGACGGGCTCGACGACCTGTGCATGATCATCATGATCTGGCTCGACCCGCGCTGCGCCGAGGATGCCAATCTCGACCAGAAGGATCTCTACCGCACCAATTACGAGGCGACGAAGCTCGCCATCGCCCGCGCCATCAAGGGCGAACCGAGCATCGACGAGCTCATCGCCAACCGCAAGACGGTGAAGCACTACGCGCTCGAAGACATCATCGAGTACTGAGAGGCCGGAAAACCCAAGGGCGGAGGGATGCGCGGGCGTTCCTCCACCCGCGGACCATCCCTATCCGAAAAAAGCGGCCGGTACGGCGGGGATGGCCGCCCTCAGGCCGATACGGGTGCCAGGACCCGTGGCTGCATCCCGGCCGTTCCGGCGCCGCCGCGGGGCCGCGCGCCCGACACTTCGCGTAAGGAGTCCACCGTCTCGTCGGAGCTCGCGGCGACGAGATCGCGCCGCCGTTCCGCAGTCGGGATCGGCATGCGCACCATGATGATGGTGCCGAGGCCCTCCTCCGAACGGATGCGCAGCGAACCGCCATGCAACTCCGCCATGGAGCGGGCGATGGCGAGACCCAGCCCGGACCCCTTATGGGTGCGCGTGAGATTCGTCTCCACCTGCTGGAAGGGCGAGCCTAGGCGGCGGAGCGCCGCCTTCGGGATGCCGATCCCGTTATCCTCGATGAAGATGTTGACCAGATCGCCGGAGGGGCGCGCCTTGACGACGATGCGCCCGTCGCCTCCGGGGGTGAACTTCACCGCGTTCTGAATGAGGTTCAGGAGGATCTGGTGCAGGGCGCGGCCATCGGCCAGCAGGGTCAGATCGGTGGCGACGTCGACGCCAATGGTCAGCGACTTCGCCTTTGCCGCCTCGGCCACGAGCTTCAGCGCGTTCTGGACCGCGTCGTCGAGGGGAACCTCCCGGAGGGCCAGACGGACGCGGTGCGATTCGATGCGCGACATGTTGAGGATGTCGTCGATGACCGAGAGCAGGTAGTCGCCGCTGGAGCGGATGTCGCGGCAATACTCGGTGTAGCGCGGGGAGCCGAGCGTCCCGTAGACCCCGCTCTCCATCAACTCCGCGAATCCCATGATGGCGTTGAGCGGCGTGCGCAGCTCGTGGCTCATGGTGGCGAGGAACTCGGACTTCGCCTGGTTGGCGGTCTCGGCCTGGGCCTTCTGGTCGAGGTAGCGCTCGGCGAGGTCCGCGAGCTGCTGGGTCTGGAGTTCCAGGGTCCGGCGCGAGCGCTTGAGGTCCTTGACCGTCTCGATCAGCTCCCGCTCCGAGGCGACGAGTTGCTCCTGCTGGCGCTTGAGGTTGGTGATGTCGGTGCCGACCGAGACGTAGCCGCCGTCCTTGGTCCGCCGCTCGCTGATCTGGAGCCAGCGACCGTCGGTGAGCTCCGCCTCGAAGGTGCGGGCCGTGGCCGACGAGGCCTCGATCTCGCGCAATTCGCGGCGCACCGGCGGCAGGACGCCCCGGCCCATGATCTCGTGGTAGCGCTTGCCCGGAATCGCGTCGTCCGGGCTCAGGGCATGGAGGTGGCGGAACTTCGAATTGCACAGGACGAGACGGTTGCTCGTGTCCCACAGGACGAAGGCTTCGGAGATCGCCTCCACCGCGTCCCGCAGGCGCATGTCGGCGGTGGCGTTGGATTCGGCGAGCTGGCGCTGCTCGGTGACGTCGAGGGCGATGCCGACGAGGTGACGGCCGCCATCGACCTGATCGGGGACGATCTCGGCGCGGGTGCGCAGCCAGATCCAGCCGCCATTGGCGCTGCGCATGCGGAACTCGTGATCGACGGTGGATTGGCTCGCGGCCAGCTGGCGAGCCAGGGCGTAGAGGTCGCCGTCATCGGGATGGACCAGGGCGTTCACGTCCCCGAAGGACAGGAACTCCCGCTCCCGGCGGTATCCGAGCAGGGCGTACATCGAATCCGACCAGTAGATCCGGCCGCGCGGGATATCCCAGTCCCACAATCCGCAGCGGCCACGACCGAGCGCCGTGTCGAGCCGCTGCTTGATCTGCTCGCAGAGCCTGTCCACCGCGTAGGCGCGCTGGGTCTGGAGCGCGTAGGCGATCCCGATCCCGATGATGACGAGGGCGGCGGCGCCGTAGAGAACCACCTGATGCCGCATCCGCATGGCCCAGGCGTCGAGGATCGGCGCGATGGGCTGGATCACGGCGATCTGGCCGCGGCCCTTGGGAAGCGTCCGCAGGGCTGCGAAGGCCTGCTCGCCATTGGCGAGGGTGAGGGCCATCACGCCGGCGCGCTCGCCCAGCGTGCTGAGCGCCTGCATCTCGCCGAGGCGGTCCGTGAGGGTCCCGCTCAGATCCGTCAGTGCCGGATGGGCGCCGAGGATGGTCTCGGATGCCGAGGTCACGAGGATCTGGCGTCCGGCCGGCATCAGGGACGCGGGAAGGAGCGTCTCCAGGCGCAAGCGGATCGCGGGGGAGGTCGCCTCCACATCCGCCAGGGCGCCGGTGACGAGACGCGTGAAGGTCTCGATGTCGGTGACCGTATCGCGCAGGATCTCGCTGCGCTCGCCGCGCAGTTGCAGCGCCGCGCCAGCCGCGAGGCAGACGAGAAACGTGGCCAGAAAGGCGGGCACCGCATAGCGGAGCCAGATCTCGGCACGGACGAACCGGGTATGGGCCGCAGTCTGAGGGCGGTGAATACCAAGAATCGTATCCGCACGTGCGGAGAGGGAAGCGGAATCCGCCTCCAGCATGACAAGTCCCCGCAGCTGTGGATGAGTCGTTCCTCGGCGTGGAGTGAGTCACGCTTCGAATCGTATCCAATTCAGCATTTCCACAGGCAACTTGTCCACGAAATTCTTGGGCGAGCGCTTGACTCTCGGCTCGGTGTGACAATCGGATTCGAAGAATCGATAGTTCGAATTTGACCTTATTTTAGAAAGCGTTAACCATTCTCGAGTGTCCGGCCGAGGATATCGGCCACGTCACGCGAAAGCCCCCCGGCGGAGGCGAATTCGCCAAGCGTGACCGTAGCTTGAGTCCGCCGTCCGGATTCCAACATTTTCCACGAACCGAACGCGGTGAGGAGCCGCGCGGCGAGCTGTGGATTCGTCCCGTCGATGGTCCGGATCGCGTCCGCCATCAATCTGAAGCCCGCTCCATCGGGTCGGGCGAACTGGGTCGGGTTCGCCATGGCGAAGGTCCCGAGAAGCGCGCGTACCCGGTTCGGGTTGGTGATGGCGAAAGCCGGATGGCCCTGAAGCGCCGCGACGCGGGAGATGGTGCCATCCTCCGGGATCATCGCCTGCAGGGCGAACCATTTGTCGAGGACCAGCGGCTCGTCGGCATAACGGACGCCGAAGGCATGGAGGGCCGCCTCCCTCGCTTCGCCGGGGATCGCGGCCAGGGTCGAGAGGGCCGCCAGCCGGTCGGTCATGGTGGCGGCCTCGGCGAATTGAGTGGCGGCGAGTTCGCCGCCTCGGACTTCGTCCGCCGCGGCGATGAGGTCGAGGGCGGCGTTGCGCAGGGCCCTGCGCCCGGCCGAGGCCGCATCGGGGCTGAAGGCCACGCCCGTCGCGTCGGTCATGGCGGCGTGGAGGGAATCCAGTCGTCGTCCGAGACCCTGCCCGATCTGGCGCCGCAGGGTCCGCCGGGCGCGGTGGATCGCATCGGGATCGACGTCGCCGCCGATTTCGTTGGCGACGTCGCCCTCGCTCGGCAGACCGAGGACGAGGGCGGCGAAAGCCGGATCGCTCAGGGCTTCGGCATCGAGGAAGGTGGCGAGAGCCTCGACGAAGGCCCGTGCGTCCGGTCCCGCATCCTCCGCCGGCGGGGCATCGGCCCTCGTCCGTTCGACGATGAGGCGCATGGCGACGCTCTGGGCCGCCTGCCAGCGGTTGAACGAATCGGTGTCGCGGGCGAGCAGTCTCAGGCGGTCGGCATCGCTCGATGCCATCTCGATCCGGACCGGGGCGGAGAAGCCCCGCAACAGGGACGGCACCGGCCTCTCGTCGACCCCTGAGAACACGATCTCGTCGCAGGCGCGGTCGAGGACGAACACACCTTCACCCACGCGCTCGCAGGCGGCGGCGATGGGGCCACCCTCGCCGACGAGGCCGAGGGCGATGGGGATGACGAGGGGCGGGCTGTCCTCGGCGCCGGCCAAGCGCTGGCGGAAGCGCAGGCAATAGGTCCGCGCCGCGGCGTCGTAATCCCCCTCGACGCTCACCACCGGCGTTCCGGGCCGCTCGTACCACCGCGCGAAATCCGACAGGTCGCGCCCGGTTTCGGCACTGAACGCGGCGAGGAAATCCTCCACCGTGGCGGCCCGCCCGTCATTGTCGGCGAAGTAGCGGTCCATCCCGGCGCGGAAGGCGGCGGCGCCGATCAGGCTGCGCAGCATGCGCACGATCTCCGCGCCCTTCTCGTAGACGGTGGCCGTGTAGAAGTTGTTGATCTCGGCATAGGCCCGGGGCCGGACCGGATGGGCCAGCGGCCCGGCATCCTCCGGGAACTGGCGGGCGCGCAGCGTCCTGACCTCGCCGATGCGATGGACCGCGCGCGAGCGCATGTCCGACGAGAATTCCTGGTCGCGGAAGACCGTGAGACCCTCCTTCAGGCAGAGCTGGAACCAGTCGCGGCAGGTGACGCGGTTGCCCGACCAATTGTGGAAATACTCATGGGCGATGATCCGCTCGATCGCCGCGTAATCGGCATCGGTGGCGGTGTCGGGCGAGGCGAGGACGTATTTGTCGTTGAAGATGTTGAGGCCCTTGTTCTCCATGGCGCCCATGTTGAAATCGGACACCGCCACGACGTTGAAGACGTCGAGATCGTAGGCGCGGCCGAACGCCTCCTCGTCCCAGGTCATGGAGCGGGCGATGGCGTCGAGGGCATAGGCGGCCCGGTCCGACTTGCCCGGCTCCACGTAGACGGCGAGGGAAGCGGGGCGGCCCTCCATCGTGGTGAACGGGCGGGACACCCGGTCGAGGCGGCCGCCGACGAGGGCGAAGAGATAAGCGGGCTTCGGGTGCGGATCGTGCCAGATCGCATAATGCCGGCCCTGCCCGGCAGGCCCGGCTTCCGTCAGGTTGCCGTTGCCGAGAAGGACCGGTGCTTCGTCGGCATCGGCCTCGATCCGGGTCGTATAGACCGACATCACGTCGGGCCGGTCGAGGAAGTAGGTGATCCGGCGGAAGCCGTCGGCCTCGCACTGGGTGCAGTAGACGCCGCTCGACCGGTAGAGGCCCATGAGCTTGGTGTTGGCGGTCGGGTCGACCCGCGTCTCGATCGTCAGCGTGAAGGGTTGTCGCGGCGGTTCATGCACCGTCAGCGCCGAGGCGGTGGCGGAATAGGCCGCCGGATCGAGGATTTCGCCGTCGAGCGACAGCCGCGTCAGCGTGAGATCGTCACCGTCCAGCAACAGGGGCGCGTCGGAGCGTCCGTCCGGGTTCGGGCGCAGGGCCAGGGTCGCGACGATCCTGGTCTCGCGGGGATGGAGCCGGACGTCGAGTTCCACCGTGTCGATGAGGTGGTCGCTCGGTCGGTAATCTTCGAGACGGATCAGGGTCGGGCTTTCGGTACGCATGCGGTCGGTCCTGATCGGGAGCGAGGATTGAGAACGGCTCCGTGTCGCCGGTCCGCCCGGCTTCCACCCTCGGGGCGTGAGGGGGCGGGAGCGTCGGGGGCATCGCGGCGTTGACGTCCGGCATAGCCGGGCCACATAGGCGGCATCAACCGGAGACGACCCAGCCCATGGAATACCTGCACACGATGGTCCGCGTGGCGGATCTCGACAAGGCGCTCGCTTTCTACGTGGACACGTTCGGCCTGCGCGAGACCCGCCGCGTGGAGAACGAGAAGGGCCGCTTCACCCTCGTCTTCCTCGCGGCCCCCGGCGATTACGACACGGCCCTGGAGACGAAGGCGCCCCAGGTGGAGCTCACCTACAACTGGGATCCGGAGACCTATTCCGGCGGGCGCAATTTCGGTCACCTCGCCTATCAGGTGGACGACATCTACGCCTTCTGCGCGCGCCTGCAGGACAAGGGCGTGACCATCAACCGGCCACCGCGCGACGGCTACATGGCCTTCGTGAAGTCGCCGGACGGGATCTCCATCGAGATCCTGCAGAAGGGCGAGGCGAAGGCCCCACAGGAGCCGTGGGCCTCCATGGAGAATACCGGCTCCTGGTAGGACGGCGCAATCGCGGGGCGCGTCCGCGCGCCCCGCGCACCGGGTCATGAACCTATGCGCCGCCCAATTCATTGGCCGGCGTGATGCCGAGTTCGGCGAGCTTGGCCGAGACGGCTTCGATCGGCCGTTTGAGCTTCAGGCTGATGATGGAGACCGGCACGCGCTCGCGCGCCAGCGTCCGGAGTTCGGATACGTTTTCGAGCGTCCAGGCCGAATCGCTCGTTGCCATGGTCACCTCCTCACGTTGGCGGGCCGCCGCGACGGGCGTGGCCCACCAGGTGAGCTAGGGCCGCCTGGATCGTCGAGCAAGCCGCCGAACAAAATCCCGCCATGGCGCCCGGATGGGCATCCGGCTCCTTGACCTCGGGCGCGATGGCGGCGCACATCCGCGCCGGATCAGTCGGCCGGGCGGCCGCTCCGGTGCGAACCGGGGAGGAAAGTCCGGGCTCCATGGAGAGACGGTGCCGGATAACGTCCGGCGGGGGCGACCCCAGGGACAGTGCCACAGAGAGCAGACCGCCCTGCTTCATGCAGGGTAAGGGTGAAAGGGTGCGGTAAGAGCGCACCGCGGACGCGGCAACGCGGACGGCACGGCAAACCCCACCGGGAGCAAAACCGAATAGGGGCGACACGCTCGGTCCGACAGGACGGGGCAAGCCCTCTCTCCAGGCTCGTCGCCCGGGTTGGTTGCTCGAGGCGTTCGGTAACGATCGTCCCAGAGGAATGGCCGCCACGTCCGGGAGTTCGCTCCCGGGCCCTACAGAACCCGGCTTAAAGGCCGGCTGATCCGCTTTTCGCCAGCGCTTGCCGAGCTTCCTCGCACGCATCGAATACGCTGCATAAAACCGACGAAACTTACCGTCGGTTAACCTTGCTGAGGTCTGATCGGTCTCGACGGAGCCCATGCGGGTCCGCGCGTTGACGGTGCTCAGAGGCTCATGTTACCCGGAATCACTTCGTCAGCGGCGATTTTGGGAACGGCGGACGCGCAGGGCGCTCGTCTGGGGCGAAGTGCGGGCCGCGTCCGCGACGTCCCGTCTTCCTTTGCCGTTCCGTCTCTTCCGGCCGCCTCGGAGCGGTCGATGCCCGCCGCAGGGACGCATGCGTCACATCCTTTCTTCCGTCGCCGTCCGGCGTCCTCGACCCGTTCCGCTTCGGCGCGCTTCGCCCCGGCTCGTCTCGAATTTCGCCATCGGCCGGTTCGCGGCATGACGGTCCTTCATGACGGCGCCCCCGACGGCCCGGCGGCGACCCCGCCCCACATTCCCGTGCTGCTCGCGGAGGTGGTGGCCTCGCTCGGGCTGACCGGCGCGTCCCTGGCCGTCGACGGCACCTTCGGTGCGGGCGGTTACACCCGCGCGATGCTTCAGGCCGATCCGGGCGTTCGCGTGCTGGCCATCGACCGCGATCCCAACGCCATCGCTGGCGGCGCGGCCCTCGTGGCCGCCTCCGAAGGGCGCCTGACCCTGGTGCCGGGCCGGTTCGGCACGCTCGACGCCCTCGTCCGCGACCAGGGCGCCGAGACGGCCGACGCCGTCGTCCTTGATATCGGCGTCTCCTCGATGCAGATCGACCAGGCCGACCGCGGCTTCTCGTTCCGCAACGACGGCCCCCTCGACATGCGCATGGAGCGCGCCGGCCAGAGCGCCGCCGACCTCGTCAACGGCGCCGAGGAGGCGACGCTGGCCGACATCATCTACCATTACGGCGAGGAGCGCCGCTCGCGGGCGGTGGCCCGGGCCATCATCGAGGCGCGGCGGAAAGGCCCGATCGAGACCACGGCGGCGCTGGCCGAGGTCGTGTCGAGCGTGGTCTGGGCGGATCCCGCCAGCGGAATCCATCCGGCGACGCGGACCTTCCAGGGGCTGCGCATCGCCGTGAACGACGAACTCGGCGAACTCGTCCAGGCGCTTCATGCCGCCGAGCGGATCCTCCGGCCGGGCGGGCGCCTCGCCGTGGTGACCTTCCATTCCCTGGAGGACCGCATCGTCAAGCAGTTCTTCTCCGCGCGCAGCGGCCGGGCGGCCCAGGCCTCCCGCCACCTGCCGAGCGCCGATGCGCCGACCCCGCGCAGCTTCACCATGGTGACGAAGGGGCCGGTGACGGCATCGGATTCCGAGATCCATGCCAATCCGCGCTCGCGCTCGGCCAAGCTCCGGGCCGCCGAGCGCACCATGGCGCCCGTCGCGCCGCCGCTGGCCGCCATCGAAGCGCTGGCGGCCCTTCCCGCCCAGCGCGGTCACCTCGTCTCGAAGAGCGGTGGAGTGCGTCGGTGATCCGTCTGCTGAACGTCCTCGCCATCCTCGGCCTGATCGGATCGGCGATCTACGCCTACTCGATCAAGTACGACACGCTGTACCAGGCCGGTCAGGTCTCGAAGGCCAAGAGCCAGCTCCACAAGGAGCGGCAGGCCATCGCGGTGCTGCGGGCCGAGTGGCAGCTGCTGACCCGCCCCGACCGCCTGCAGGCGGCGGTGGAGCGGCATCTCGCCCTGGAGCCCATCGGCGTGAGCCATCTCGGACGCCTCGCCGACCTGCCGATGCGTCCCGACCGCGGCGACGAGATCGGCCGCCTGCTGGCCGCCACCGCGACGCCCAAGGAGAAGTCGGCGGCGAAGTCCTCCGACGAGCCGAGGACGACCGGTTCGATCACCACGCGCACCACGACCACCAAGCCGACGACCACCGCGTCGGCGACCAAGACGACCACCGTCCAAACCACCAGAACGCCCAATACGGTTTCGAGGTAGTCCCGTGTCAGACGAGACCGTTCACGATCACGCGCCCCACACCGCCGAAGAGGCCGGGGGCGCCCACCACCCCGGGAGCGCTCCGCAGCCGGCGCCCGCCGCACGTCCGCCCTGGACGGTGATGGGCGTGGTGCGGGCGATGTTCCATCTGGCCATCGAGCGGTCCTATGCCCGCGTCGGCCTCGTCGGTCTCGGCTTCGCGGTGGTGTTCCTCACCATCGCCGGCCGGCTCGTGGCGATGGCGGCCTTCCCCCAGGCCGATAACGGCGACAACCGCGTCGCCGCCGCGGCCACCACCGCGATCCGGCCCGACATCGTCGACCGCAACGGCGAGATCCTCGCCACCGACATCCGCACGGTTTCGGTCTTCGCCGAGCCGAAGAACATCTACGACAAGGACGAGGCGGTGGAGCTCCTCACCGCCGTCCTGCCCGAGCTCAACGCCACCGACCTGCGCGCCAAGCTCTCGACGAAGAAGGGCTTCGTCTGGGTCAAGCGCGAGATCACCCCGAAGCAGCAACTCGAAGTGCATCGCCTCGGCATTCCGGGCGTCGGCTTCCTGCCAGACCACAAGCGCGTCTACCCCAACGGCACGGCGGCGGCCCATATCCTGGGTGTCACCAACCTCGACAATATCGGCATCGCCGGCATCGAGAAGTACATCGACAATACCGGCCTGAAGGACCTCAACAGCCTCGGCTTCGTCGCCAAGTCCACCGACCTCCGGCCGGTCCAGCTCTCCATCGACCTGCGGGCGCAATTCGCCCTGCGCGACGAGCTCGCCTGGGGCCTCGACCACTTCAAGGCCAAGGCCGCGGCGGGCATGATCCTCGACGTGACCACCGGCGAGGTGATCGCGCTCGCCTCCCTGCCGGATTTCGACCCGAACAACCCGGCCGAGGCGAACAATCCCGACCGGATCAACCGGATGAATGTCGGCGTCTACGAGATGGGCTCGACCTTCAAGGCGATGACGCTGGCCATGGCGCTCGATTCCGGCAAGTACAACGTCAATTCCACCTTCGACACCCGCGGCGGCGTGCTCACCTGGGGCCGGCAGAAGATCCACGAATATCACGGCACCAACCGCACCATCACCATGCCGGAGGTGTTCACGCACTCCTCCAACATCGGCTCGGCCAAGATGGCGCTCGGCATCGGCGTGCCCGGCCACAAGGCCTTCCTGAAGAAGATGGGCCTCACCGACCGGATGCGGACGGAACTGCCCGAGAGCGCGGAGCCCATCGTTCCCTCGCGCTGGACCGAGATCAACACCATCACCATCGCCTTCGGACACGGTCTCGCGGTGGCCCCCCTCCAGGCGGCGGCGGCGGTGGGCGCCATCACCAATGGCGGCAACCTCATCGTGCCGACCTTCCTCAAGACCACCGAGGCCGAGGCGCTGAAGAAGGCGACCCGCGTGCTCAAGCCCGAGACCAGTGAGGCGATGCGCTTCATTATGCGCCTCAACGCGGTGGAAGGCTCGGCCAAGAAGGCGTCGATCCCGCTCTACTACGTGGGCGGCAAGACCGGCACCGCCGAGAAGGTGATCCACGGCCGCTACGTGAAGAACCGCCTGTTCACGACCTTCATGGCCGCCGCGCCGATGAACAACCCGAAATACCTGTTCGTCACCATCATGGACGAGCCGCAGGGCCTGCCGGAATCCGGCGGCTACGCCACCGCCGCCTGGAACTCGGGCGTCGTCACCGGGCGGGTGATCGAGCGCGTCGCCCCGATCATCGGTCTGCCGCCGCAATTCGATCCGCCGGTGAAGCCGTTCCCCCTCATGGTGAAGCTCGGCGCGTATCACGCGACGATGCTCGACGGGCGATGAGCGGCATGACCCTCGGCGGATTGTTTCCCGAGGCCGACCTCGGTGCTGCGGCGGGAAATGCCGTGCATGGCATCACCGCCGATAGCCGCCGGGTCGTTCCCGGCGGCGTCTTCGTGGCGGTGCCGGGAACGCGGGTGGACGGCAAGGTCTTCGCGGCCAAGGCCTTCGCGGATGGCGCCGTCGCCATCCTGGGGGAGGGCGACCGGCCCGCCGACCTGCCGGCAGAGGCTCTCTGGATTGCCGTTCCCGACGTGCGCCGTGTCCTGGCGCTCGCCGCCGCGCGCTTCTCCGGCCGCCAGCCGCAGACCGTGATCGCGGTCACCGGGACCAGCGGCAAGAGTTCGGTGGCCGATTTCGTCCGCCAGATCCTGTCGCGTCTGGGATTCGCCTCGGCGAGCCTCGGCACGGTGGGCATCGTCACCGATCGCGGCGCGCAATACGGCTCGCTGACCACGCCCGATCCGGTCTCGCTGCACGAGACCCTGGCGCGGCTGGCGGATGACGGCATCACCCATCTCGCCATGGAGGCGTCGTCCCACGGGATCGAGCAGCGCCGCCTCGACGGCGTGACGCTCACTGTGGCCGGTTTCACCAATCTCGGCCGCGACCACCTCGATTATCACGCCACCATCGAGGAGTATCTCCAGGCCAAGCTGCGGCTGTTCACGACGCTCCTGCCGGATGGCCGGCCCGTGATCGTCAATGCCGATGGTCCCTATGGCGACCGGGTCATCGAGGCCGCGCGTGCCGCCGGGCACGATGTCCTGACGACCGGCATGAAGGGCGATGCCATCCGCCTCGTCGATGCCCGGACCGAAGGCTTCGCCCAGGTTCTGACGATTCGGCTCGGAGACGAGCCGGGGACGCACCGGGTCGACCTGCCCCTCGTCGGCGCCTTCCAGGTGGAGAACGCGCTCCTCGCCGCCGGCCTCGTCGGCGCCGCCATCGGACGCGACCGCATGGCGGACGTTCTCGCCACCCTCGAACACCTCACCGGCGTGCCCGGCCGCATGGAGCGGATCGGCGAGGTCAACGGCGCCCTCTGCCTCGTGGATTACGCCCACAAGCCCGAAGCCCTGGAGAGCGTGCTCGACGCGCTCCGCCCCTTCGCGACAGGTCGCCTGACCTGCGTCTTCGGCTGTGGCGGCGACCGCGACACCGGCAAGCGCCCGCTCATGGGCGCCATCGCGGCACGCAAAGCCGACCTCGTCATCGTCACCGACGACAATCCGCGCAGCGAGGATCCGGCCTCGATCCGCGCCGCCATCCTCGCCGCATCTCCCGGCGCCATCGAGATCGGCGACCGGGCCGAGGCGATCCGCACCGCCATGCGCGGGCTCCGGCCCGGCGACGTGCTGGTGGTGGCCGGCAAGGGTCATGAAACCGGCCAGATCGTGGGCGCACAGGTGCTCCCGTTCTCGGATCACGAGGTGATCCGGTCTGCGATCGCGGAGGTGGGGGCGTGAAACGGTCGTCGGTCGATCCGATGCGAAGGGTGTGCGTCCCCCTCTCCCCGCAGGCGGGGAGAGGGCTTCCTGCACCTCGCCGTGCAGGAAGCAAGCGGAGCGACGGTGAGGGGGGATCTCCGGAGGAGACTCGTCCGTCGTCGCCCCCTCACCATCGGCTGCCGCCTCGCCGTGCTCCCCGACAGGGGGGAGACACGGCCCTCTCCCCGCAGGCGGGGAGAGGGGATGCGTCCGACCGTTCATTACGAGTGACTCGCCGATGACTGCCTCGCCCCTCTGGACCCCCGAGGCCCTGGAAGCCGCCACCGGCGGCAGCCTGCTCGGCAATCCGAAGCCGATCACCGGTGCCTCCATCGACACGCGGACGCTGCAGCCGGGCGACCTGTTCTTCGCCATTCGCGGCGAGGCGCGGGACGGCCATGATTTCGTTCGCGATGCCCTGGCGCGCGGTGCCGGAGCGGCAGTGGTCGCCGCCGACCGGGCCGAGGAATTCTCCGGGGCGGGCGGCGTCCTTGCCGTGTCGGGAGCGGGCGAGGATCCGATCCTCGAGGCCATGCGTGCCCTCGGGGCGGCCTCGCGCCGGCGCACGGATGCCGGCATCGTCGCCGTCACCGGCTCCGTCGGCAAGACCGGCACGAAGGAGGCCCTGCTCCACGTCCTGTCCGCGCAGGGGCGGACCCATGCGTCCATCGCCTCCTACAACAACCATTGGGGCGTGCCGCTGACCCTGGCGCGGATGCCCGCCGACAGCGATTACGGCGTGTTCGAGATCGGCATGAACCACGCGCGCGAGATCGTGCCGCTGACCGCCATGGTCCGGCCGGACATCGCGCTGATCACCACCGTCGAGCCGGTGCATATCGAGCATTTCGCCTCGCTCTCGGCCATCGCCGATGCCAAGGGCGAGATCTTCTCCGGGCTGAGCGTCGGCGGGACCGCCATCATCAACCGCGACAATCCGAATTTTTCGCGCCTGCTCGCCCATGCCCATGCCTCGCAGGCTGGCCGCGTCGTCACGTTCGGCGAGCACGAGGAGGCGGATGTCCGCGCCCTTCGTATCGTCATGCGGCCCGATCTCTCCGTGGTGGACGCATCGGTGATGGGTATCCCCGTCACCTACCAGCTCGGAACGCCCGGCCGGCACACGGCGATGAACTCGCTGGGCGTCATGGCGGTGGTCCATGCCCTGGGCGCCGACCTGGCGCGAGCCGCCCTGTCCCTGGCCGCGTTGAAGCCCCCCGTCGGGCGCGGCGAGCGCACGGCGCTCAAGCTCAAGGACGGCGAGGCCTTCCTGGTGGACGAGAGCTACAACGCCAACCCGGCCTCGGTGCGCGCGGCCCTGGCCACCCTGTCCGGCATCGAGACCGGATCGCGCGGGCGCCGCATCGCGGTCCTCGGCGACATGCTGGAACTCGGAGCGGCGGCGGAAGAGCACCATCGCTCCCTCGCCTCGGCCGTGGAAGAGGCCGGGATCGATCTCGTCTTCACCGCCGGCCCGATGATGCGCCACCTGTTCGAGGCGCTGCCGGTGAGCCGGCGCGGCGTCTCGGCCGGAGCGTCGTCGGATCTCGTCGATCCGCTCCTGGGTGCCCTGCGCGCCGGAGACGCTGTGATGGTCAAGGGATCGAACAGCATCCGCATGGGCCGCATTGTCGAAGCCCTCAAAGCCCGCTACGCGGGCGCCGTGGACCGCGCCGAGTCGGCGCAGGCCGCGATCCGCCAATAGACCTCCGTGTCAGGCCCGGCTCGCCGGGAGAGCCCGCGAGCCGGGCGGCATGGCGGGGATGGAAAGGCGCGCGGCCTCCTCCAACCCCGACGATCCATTCCCAGACAAACCGCGACCGGGTGTCGGATGCTGTATCTCCTGTCGGACCTGAGCGGCACGCTCTCGCCCCTCAACGTCTTCCGCTACATCACCTTCCGTACCGGCGGCGCGCTGTTCACGGCGGGCCTGTTCGTGTTCTGGTTCGGGCCGCTCATCATCTCGCTGCTTCGCCTGCGCCAGGGCAAGGGGCAGCCGATCCGCGAGGACGGGCCTCAGACCCACCTGACCAAGCGCGGCACGCCGACCATGGGCGGGCTCATGATCCTGGCCGGCGCCATCGTGGCGATCCTGCTCTGGGCCAATCCGCGCAATCACTTCGTCTGGGTGACGCTGGCCGTGACCCTCGGATTCGGCGCCATCGGCTTCTACGACGACTACCTCAAGGTGACGAAGCAGTCGCATAAGGGGTTCTCGGGCAAGTTCCGGCTCCTGCTCGAAGCCTCCATCGCCATCTCGGCCTGCACCCTGATCTCGTATTATTCGGCGCCCGCGCTCCAGAACCAGCTCGCTTTCCCGGTCTTCAAGGATGCGCTCCTCAACCTCGGCTGGTTCTATGTCCTGTTCGCCGGCTTCGTCATCGTCGGCGCCGGCAACGCGGTGAACATCACGGACGGCCTCGACGGCCTCGCCATCGTGCCGGTGATGATCGCCTGCGGCACGTTCGGGGTCATCGCCTATCTCGTCGGCAACGTCTTCACCGCCAACTACCTCCAGGTGAATTACGTCCGCGACACCGGCGAACTCGCCGTCGTCTGCGGCGCGGTGATCGGCGCCGGGCTCGGCTTCCTGTGGTTCAACGCCCCCCCGGCGCAGATCTTCATGGGCGATACCGGGTCGCTCGCCCTCGGCGGCCTGCTCGGCACCGTGGCTGTCGCCACGAAGCACGAGATCGTGCTGGCCATCGTCGGCGGCCTGTTCGTCCTGGAGATCATGTCGGTGATCATCCAGGTCGCCTCGTTCAAGCTCACCGGCAAGCGCGTCTTCCGCATGGCGCCGATCCACCACCATTTCGAACAGAAGGGCTGGAAGGAGCCGCAGGTCGTGATCCGGTTCTGGATCATCGCCGTGATCCTGGCGCTCGCCGGCCTCGCGACGCTGAAGCTGCGCTGAGCGTCGTATGACGGTTCGCCACAACCGGTCTTCCTCCCGCCGATCACCTCGTCCCGAGGCCCGCTCGCGCGGGCGCCTCAGGATGAGGTAGAGGGAGGGGGACAGAGATCAGAGCATTGGCGAGTTCGAGACCCGCATGACCCCCGCCACCACCTTCGCCGGCCGCACGGTCGCCCTGTTCGGCCTCGGCGGCTCCGGCCTCGCCACGGCGGTCTCGCTCCAGGCCGGGGGCGCCCGCGTCGTCGCCTGGGACGACAGCCCCGAGAGCCGGGCCAGGGCGCGCGAACGGGGCATCGGCGTCGCGGATCTGCGCAGCGCCGACTGGTCGGGCTTCTCCGCCCTGATCCTGGCCCCCGGCGTACCGCTGACCCATCCCGCGCCGCATTGGACCGTCGATCTCGCCAAGGCGGCCGGAATCGAGATCGTCGGCGACGTGGAGCTGTTCTGCCGCGAGCGAGCCAAGATCGCGCCTAATTCGCCGTTCGTCGCCATCACGGGCACCAACGGCAAGTCCACCACCACGGCGCTGATCGCGCATATCCTGAGCGACGCGGGCCTCGACGTTCAGATGGGCGGCAATATCGGCACGGCGATCCTGTCGCTGGAGCCGCCGGCTCCGGGGCGCTACCATGTCATCGAACTGTCCTCGTTCCAGATCGACCTGACGCCGTCCCTGAACCCGAGCGTCGGAGTGCTCCTCAACATCACGCCCGACCATCTCGACCGGCATGGGACGATGGAAAACTACGCGGCGATCAAGGAACGGCTGATCCGGGGCTCCGCCCTCGCGGTGGTCGGCGTCGACGACGAGCCGAGCCGCGCCATCGCCGACCGGCATCGGGGACCCCTCGTACGGATCGGTGTCGCGCAACAGGACGTAGATGGGCTGACCGTCCGCGACGGGATCGTGGCCGGGCGCTCCGGGGAGGCCATCGCGGATGTCTCCGGCATCGGCTCGCTCCGGGGCGCGCATAACTGGCAGAACGCCGCCGTCGCCATCGCCGTGGCCCAGGCTCTCGCCGTGACCGATGGGCAGATCGCATCGGCACTCGTGAGTTTCCCTGGCCTGCCGCACCGGATGGAGGAGGTCGGCCGGCGCGGGCGGGTTCTGTTCGTCAACGATTCCAAGGCGACCAACGCGGATTCCACCGAGAAGGCCCTCACGGCCTTCCGCGACATCCACTGGATCCTCGGCGGCAAGCCGAAGGAGGGCGGCATCGACCTGCTGGCACCGCTGTTCGACCGCGTCGCCCACGCCTACCTCATCGGCGCGGCGAGCGACGCCTTCGCCGCGACGCTGGAGGGGAGGGTGCCCTACACGCGCTGCGGCACCCTGGACGTGGCGACGAAGCAGACGGCGGAGGCTGCTGCGAGATCAGAAGCGCCGGAGCCGGTGGTCCTTCTCTCGCCGGCCTGTGCCTCCTACGACCAGTTCAAGAGTTTCGAAGATCGGGGCGACCAGTTCCGCGCGCTCGTGCGGGGGCTGATCGGATGATCCGACCCCGGACCCCGTTTTCCGCGACCGGCTTTATCGGGATTTAACCGGCCCGGACTCATCATCCGCTGCGACCGGCATCATGCCGCTGGCGAGGCCGCGCCCTGTGAAACAGATCGTTTCCGTTCAGATCCTGCGAGGACTGGCGGCATTCATGGTCGTTTTCGGCCATGCCCAGCATCACACCCTCGTGCAGACGTTGAAGCTCGGCGGTTCGTTCGAGCGTGTTCATCTGTTACCTTGGCGCGCTGGTGTCGATATCTTCTTCGTCATCTCCGGTTTCATCATGGTCTACGCTTCCAAAGATCTATTTGGACGAAAGGGTGCATCGATCGAGTTTTTGGCGCGGCGAGTGGCGCGGATCGTCCCGCTCTATTGGATGTTCACAGCCTTCTACATCCTGTTTCTCGTGATCGCGCTCGTGGGCACGACCAAGGAATTTCCCGGCTGGCCGAGCATCGTCGCATCCTTTGCCTTCTGGCCAGCCTATGCCACGGGGCATGAGGCTCCAATGCCCGTCTTCGAACTCGGATGGACGCTGAATTACGAGATGTTTTTCTATGTCGTCTTCGCGGTCTTCATCGCCTTGCGACGCAGTCGAACGGTGATCGCTGTGGCGGCCCTGCTCGGTGGACTCGTTCTCATGGGATTCGTCCTGCAGCCGAGTGCCGCCGCCCCGTTCTTCTGGACCCGCCCGATCGTTCTCGAATTCGTCTTCGGCATGGGGATCGCTCTGCTCCTCTGCCATGGTGTGGTTTTATCGGGACTGATCCGGGGAGCCTTTCTCGTCGGCGGGGTCGCCATCCTCATAGCCGACCCAATCGACTCGTCGCATCAGGCCATCGATTGGACGACGCCCAACGACGCCTGGCGCGTCCTCGGCTGGGGACTCCCCGCAGCTTTGATCGTCTGCGCAGCCGTCCTCGGCCGTCAGGGGCAGCCTTCCCGTCTCTCCAAGCTCGGGGTCCATCTGGGCGACGCATCGTATGCGCTCTACCTGAGCCATCCTTTCGTGATCGTCGGGATCCGAAAGGCCATGCAATGGGCAGGCCTCGATGAAACGACGAGGGCGTGGCCGATGCTCGCCTTCACGGTCGTATCCTGCTGTGTCTTTGCCGTGTTCGTGCACCGGTTCGTGGAACGGCCGGTGACCCGCTTCATCCAGGGAATCCTGGTCCGCCCCCGGCCTCCCAGGACAGCGACAGCCTGACGCTTGGGCGACAGTCCTCAGCATGCGAGGGATGCAACGCCGCCTGCTTAAGCCTTCGCTGACGGGACTGCCTCATGCTGAGGCCGGGCGCATATCCTGAGGTGGGTTGGACGGGCGGAATGGCGGCAGGCGGGAGATGGAGCGCGAGTGAGGCGGGCGTCGCTATGGCGTCGGCTGCTCCTCGCCGCGTCTCGTCGGGCTCGCTTCACACCCTCGGCTACGCGCTGTTGGCGCTGGTCATCTTCTTCACGTGCTTCACCTTCATGAAGCCGTCGCCCTATGATTTTCTGGCATTGCCGACGATCGCGTTGTGGTTCCTGCTGGGGATCAGGTTCTACCGCTCGACGATCGTCATCGTCGCACTTCTGCTGATCTATCTGGTGGCGATCGTCATCGCGCTGATCCCCTATCTCGACGAGAGCAATTCGGTCGATTGGACTTATCAGGCCGTCTATCTCGGGTTGACCGGTATCTTCTTCGTGATGTTCTTCTCGGACGATACGTCCGACAGAGTCGGTTTCGTCCTCAAGGCGTACCTCGCGGGAGCGCTCTTTGCCGCGATCTGCGGCATCTTCAGCTATTTCGACGTGCTCGGCGAAGACGTGCTGTTCAAGATGGACGGACGCGCTTCGGGCGTGTTCCAGGACCCCAATCTGCTCGGATCCTTCCTCATCCTGTCGGTGCTGTATCTCATCCGCAGGATGCTGGTGGGGGAGACGCGACAGGTGTTCCTGTCGGCAATGGCGCTGCTCGTCCTGCTGGCCTGCGTCTTCCTCTCGTTCTCGCGCGGATCCTGGGGAGCGTGCCTCCTCGGCATTTGCCTGACGATCGGCCTCACATGGGCAACCTCTCCGTCGCGGGCCATTCGGCGGCGCATCGCCCGGTTGTCGGCCCTCACCGTCCTCGTCGGCGCGCTCCTGATCGGCGGCCTCCTGTCGATGGAGGGTGTCTCCGAGCGGTTCACCGACCGGGCGCAGGTCACAAAGGATTACGACGAAGGCGAGACCGGACGGTTCGGCAATCAGCGCCGCGGCATCCCGATGCTCATCGATCGCCCCCTCGGTTTCGGGCCGCTGAGATGGCGCGTGGTCTTCGATCTGGAGCCGCACAATTCCTACATCGGCAGTTTCGCGAATGGCGGCTGGCTCGGAGGTTTCGCGTTCGTCTCCATCGTCCTGACATCGATCTTCGTCGGGTTTCGCCTGTGCCTCAAACCGTCACCCTATCAGGGGCTCGCCCAGATCGTGTTTCCGGCCCTTCTGATGTTCTTCCTCCAGGCATTTCAGATCGATATCGAGAAGTGGCGTCACCTCTATATGATGCTTGGAATGGTATGGGGGCTCGAGGCCGCACGCGTTCGCTGGGTGTTTCGACAGCGATCGACCACCTGACATCTCACGCTGCGTCCATCGCCGGGGCGGCGACGTCTCGCCGGCGAAGGAAATGATGCCGTGCGCCGTCGCGAATGAGGCGGCGAAGGGCGAAATTCTCACGCGAGACATAGAACGTTATCCTAGCGACCCGCATATGTGATGCTCCGCAAGGCTGCCACCGCAGCTCAACGAGGCCCGATCCTTGATCACGCCGTCTCATGAAGCCGAGCGCGTCGCCGCGCTTCACGGCCTGGGTATCCTCGATACGCCTCCCGAAGAGCATTTCGAGGCGGTGTCGCGCACGGCCAAACGCCTTTTCGGGGTCGAGAAGGCCTATGTCGCCCTCATCGATTCCGACCGGCAGTGGATCAAGTCGGACTGCGATCTCGGCCACAAGGAGATGCCGCGCCTCGAATCGTTCTGTCATCACACCATCGCCGGTGGCGACATGCTCGTGGTGCCGGATGCGCGCCTCGATCCGCGCTTCGCCAGAAACCCCTTGGTGACCGGCCCCGATCCCATCGTCTTCTACGCCGGCGTGCCGCTGTGCCTCGAATCGGGTTTCCGCGTCGGCTCGTTCTGTCTCATGCACAGCACGCCGCGCCCGTTCGGCGTGGAGGATGAAGCGGCTCTGCACGACCTCGCGGCCACCGTCACCGCCCATCTTCGCCTCGCGGACGCCCATGTGAGGCTGGTCCGCGAGGCCGAGGAACGCGCGGCCCACCAGGCGACCATCGCCGACCAGCGGGAAGAGTTGCAGCAGCGCCAGAGCGCGCTCGCCAGCGCGCATCACCTGCTCTCCATGGCGGAGGAGGTCGCCGGGATCGGCCATTGGCGCGTCCGGCTCGCCGATGGCCAGACCTTCTGGTCCACGGGCATCTACGTGATCTCCGGGCTCGATCCCGCGACCTTCGCCCCGTCCTTCGAGCGGGCCATCGATCTGCATCATCCCGACGACCGTGAGTTGGTTCGCTCCAGCATCTCCGATGCGCTGGAGCGAAGGGGGGCTTTCGCCTTCGAAGCGAGGATGGTTCGTCCGGATGGGGAGGTCCGGACGATGGTCGTTCGCGGCATCTGCGAATGCGACGTGGCGGGTCTGGCCGTCGGTCTGGTCGGCACCGCCATCGACGTGACGGACGCCCGCAATTCCGACGCCGCCCTGCGGGAGCGGACGAGTCAGTTCCGCCGTCTCGTGGACGCGGTGAGCGATTGCGCCTTCGTCACCCTGGACCGGACCGGCCACGTCGCCAACTGGAACAGCGGGGCGGAGCGGATCACCGGCTATTCCGCGAAGGACGCCATCGGGCGCCACGTCTCGCGCTTCTATACGACGGAGGGGCTCGAAGCGGGGGCGCCGCGCATCGCGCTCGCCACCGCCGCCTATGAGGGGCGGCTCAAGTTCGAGTGCTGGCGGGTTCGCCGCGACGGCTCGCAATTCTTCGCCAGCGTCGCCATCGACGCCATCCGCGACGACGAGGGGGCCGTGGTCGGCTATGCCGAGATCACCCGCGACATCACCGAGCGCCGCGCGGCGGAACTCGAGCTCCAGCGTAGCGAGGATCGCTACCGCACCCTCGCGGAGGCTCTGCCCGCCCTGATCTGGACGACCCGCCCGCCGGACGGGACGGCGACCTATGTGAATCCGGCCTTCACCGCTTTCTACGGCGATATCGGTCCCGAGCGGACCGAGCGCACGGCGCGCAACCATCCCGACGATGCCGAACGCATGGCGGTCGCCTGGCGGAACGCCCATGCCTGGGGGCGGACCTTCACGGTTGAGGGACGCCTGCGCCGCCATGACGGCGTCTACCGCTGGCACAAGATCGTGATGATCCCGATCCCGACCCATGACGACCGGGCGCCCGATGCCGCCGAATGGCTCGGCACCGCCCTCGACATCGACGACATCATCACTGCACGCCAGCGGTTGGAGGAGACCACCGACCTGCTGCGCATCGCCCAGGACGCGGCCGATGCGGGCACCTGGGATCTCGACCTCTGGACGGATACCATCACCCTCAGCCCGAAAGCCGTCGGCCTGTTCGGCCTCCCCTGCGAGGGCGCCCGGGCCATGCCCGTCCAGGATTGGATCCCGCTGGTCCATCCCGATGACCGGGAGGCGGTCCGAGAGGAAGCAGCCAACGCGATCCGAAACCGGACCAACTACGTCGCCGAGTACCGCATTGTCGTGGACGCGGAGGAGCGCTGGATCTCGACCTGCGGTCGCGTGCTCTACGACGCGGCCGGCGCGCCCTATCGGATGGTGGGCCTGCATTTCGACATCACCGAGCGCAAGACGGTGGAGGCCGCGTTGCAGGCGGCCACAGTCAGGGCCGAGCAGGCCAGCGCTGCGAAAAGCGAATTCCTCGCCGCCATGAGCCACGAGATCCGGACGCCGCTCAACAGCATCCTCGGCTATGCCGACCTCCTGCTGGAGGAGCCGAGCCGGACGCCGGACGACAGGCACCGCCTCGAACTGATCGGAGGGGCGGGCGCCGCGCTTCTCACCATCGTCAACGACGTTCTCGACTTCTCGAAGATCGAGGCGGGGCAGTTCACCCTGGAACTGCTGCCCTTCCCGTTGCGCGACCTCATCGAGAATACGGTGGAGATCGTGCGCGGCAGCGCGCTCAAGAGCCCCGTGACCATCCTCTCGCGGCTCGACCCCGCGCTGCCGCCCTGGGCATTGGGGGATGCGAACCGGCTCAGGCAGGTCCTGCTCAATCTCCTCAACAACGCGGTGAAGTTCACTCCTGCGGGTTCCGTCACCCTGAACGTCAGCCAATGCGGCGAGGAGGCGGGCGGCCCCGTCCTGCGCTTCGAGGTGGTGGATACCGGTATCGGCATCTCGGAGGAGGAGCAGATCCATCTGTTCCAGCGCTTCAGCCAGGTCGATTCCTCCATCAGCCGTCGCTTCGGCGGCACCGGACTCGGCCTCGCCATCTGCCGCCGTCTCGTCTCGATGATGGATGGGGAAATCGGGGTCACGAGCCGTCCCGGCGAAGGATCGACCTTCTGGTTCACCCTCGCCCTGCCGCGCGCGGAGGCGGCGAGCGGCCCCGCTGAGGCCGGGGAGGGGAGAGTGGTGGCGAGGAACGCCTTGGTCCCGAGGCCGGTGCGGATCCTCGTCGCCGAGGACGTTCCGGTGAACCAGACCCTGGCTCGGGCGGTCCTCGAACTCGCCGGCCACAGTGTCGACGTGGTGGGCAACGGTGCCGAGGCGGTGGCCGCGATCCAGGCCCATGCGGGCGGACCGCTCGCTTTCGATCTCGTCCTCATGGACGTCCAGATGCCCGGCATGGATGGGCTCGCCGCCACGCGCCTGATCCGCGCCCTGCCTGCCCCCGCCTGCGCGGTGCCGATCATCGCCATGACCGCCAACGTCCTGCCCGAGAAGGTCGCCTCGCTGACGGCCGCCGGCATGGACGATCATGTCGGCAAGCCGTTCAAGCGCGATGCGCTCTACGCGGCCATCGCCCGTTGGAGCGGCCCCGTGGCTGCCGGCGACGCGCCGGCCCTACCGACCATCCTGGATCGCGAGGTCTACGAGTCGCTGAGGGACATGGTGGGACCGGAGCGGGCGACGGTCCTGCTGTCGATGCTGGCCGACGAACTCATCGACCGGTTCGGATCGTCGCCGCAGGCCGTGGATCTGTCGGGC
This sequence comes from Methylobacterium bullatum, assembly GCF_014845095.1. GTDB lineage: Bacteria > Pseudomonadota > Alphaproteobacteria > Rhizobiales > Beijerinckiaceae > Methylobacterium > Methylobacterium bullatum. The sequence continues at coordinate 34,723 of NZ_NKUG01000039.1, forward strand.
ATGGAGCCGGCGGATCTGGCCTACGACGCGCACGTCATGGTGTCGGCCGCCGGGCTGCTCGGCTTCGTCGGTCTGTCGGATCTCTGCCGCGAGATCGAAACCGCCTGCCGCAACGGGGACGACCTCGCTCTGCTGGTCCAGCGCCTCGTCGTCGTCCGGGACGGTACCCTTGGAACGATCAGGATGCTGCAAGCCGCCTGACCGTCCGGTATCACTCGGTCTCGGGTGTCGGCTCGTCTTCCGGCTCGGGTTCCGCCGTCCAGGCCGTGGCGAAGGCGGCGAGCTGCATGGCATCCTTGAAGGCCATGACCGAGACACTGCGCTCGGTGGGCATTCCACCCGGATAAGGAGCGATCAGGACGGTCTCCTGAGACAGACGCGCGCCGGGGGTCTTCTCGGCGATCCAGGCCTCCGCCTCGGCGCAGAGACGTGCCGGGTCGGAGGGATCTCGTGCGCGGGAATCCGAGCGCAGCACGAGGACGTAGGGGCCGAGCGTCGGATTGCGCTGCTGCAGGCCCTGGATGATGTCGATCATGATCGTGTCTCGTCACGTTCCTGCCGGGGGCGCGGCACGGCCCCCGGCGAATCCGGTCGTTCAATGAAGCTTGACCCGCGGCTCCGTGCGCCGCGTCAGGGCGCGGGCCGTGGCGTCGAGGGCGGTCTTGATCGTGCCGTGCAGGGCGCGCTCGTGCATCTTGTAGAGCGACCAGTACATCATCCGCGCGAACAGCCCGGCGATGAACATGTTCTTTCCCTGGATGAAGCCCATCAGGTTGCCCACCGTGGAATATTCCCCGAGGGACACCAGCGAGCCGAAATCCCGGTACTTGAACGGCTTCAGGGGCTCCCCGGCCATCTTGATCGGGATCTGCTTGATGAGATGGCTCGCCTGCTGGTGCGCCGCCTGCGCACGCGGCGGGATCGGCGTGTCCGAGCCCTGCTCCACCAGATAGGCGCAATCGCCCATGGCGAAGATGTCGGGATCGCGCGTGGTCTGGAGCGTCGGCGTGACCACGAGCTGATTGTTGCGCGTGGTCTCGAGGCCGCCGATCTCCTGCAGGAACGGCGGCGCCTTCACGCCGGCCGCCCAGACCACGAGTTCGGAGGGGATGAACCCGCCATCGGCGAGCTGGACGCCGTCGGCTCGGACTTCCGTCACCCGTGCCTGCGTGCGGACCTCGACGCCGATCTTGTTCAGCAGCGCCATCACCTCCGCAGAGAGACGCTCGGGGACGGCCGGCAGGATCCGGCTCGCCGCCTCGACGAGGGTGATCTTCAGGTCCTTGGCGGGGTCGATCTTGTCGAGGCCGGTGGAGGCCACGTCGCGGGTGGTGCGATGAAGCTCCGCCGCCAGTTCGGTGCCGGTGGCGCCGGCCCCGATCACCGTCACGTGGAGCTGGCCGGGGCGCACCGGCCCGACCTGGGTGTGTGCGCGCAGCATGCCGTTGACGAGGCGCTGATGGAACCGCACCGCCTGGTCCGGCGTGTCCAGGGCGATGGCGTTCTCCTTCACCCCCGGCGTGCCGAAATCGTTGGTGGTCGAGCCCACCGCCAGGACCAGCGTGTCGTAGGGGATCGAGCGGACGGGCGTGACCTCGCGGCCCTCGGCATCGTGGCTCGCGGCGAGCTGGATCGTGCGCGCGGTCCGGTCGAGCCCCGTCATCGAGCCGATGCGATAGCGGAAATGATGCTGATGCGCGTGGTGGAGATAGTCCACGGCGTGGTGGCCGACATCGAGGCTGCCCGCGGCGACCTCGTGCAGCAGCGGCTTCCAGATATGGGTCCGTGCCCTGTCCACGAGGGTGACGTGCGCCTTGCCCTTCCGGCCCAGCGTGTCGCCGAGCTTGGTGGCGAGCTGAAGCCCAGCCGCGCCTCCACCGACGACCACGATGCGGTGGAGGTTGTCCACGGTTTCGCCCGGTACCATGCGTCCCTCGTCCCTTAAACTTGAGCGGCAGGCAGCCCGCCTTTTTCTCCGCTCGGGTCTTATAGGCAAAATCTTTTTTGAACGGCAGCCTCAGCTACGCAGCCCGGCCGATATTCTCACGCGGGCGCGCCGGGCTGGCGCAGGGGATGCGCCCTGGCGAACGCCTCCTGCCCCAGGCAATCCTCGGCGATCCGCCTCACGGTGGGATAGGGCGCGGTCTCGACGCCGAAGATGCCGGTGCCGACCCAGAGGCTCACGAGGCAGAGATCGGCATGGCTGATCGCGTCTCCCTGCGCATAGCGGCCGGTGCCGGGCTCGTGGGCGAGGCGGGTCTCCAGCGTCTTGAGCCCGGTCTCGAACCAGTGCCGCACGAACCCCATCATGCCGTCCTTCGGGATGTCGTAGGCCGACATCAGGTAGTTGCGCACCCGCGGAACATAGAGCGGATGAGTATCGCAGGCGACCACCTGCGCCAGGGAGCGGGCGCGCGCCCGGGCTTTCGGATCGCTCGGCAGCAGGGCCGGCTCGGGATGGATGTCCTCGAGATAGTCGAGGATCGCCAGCGATTGGGTGAGGGGAGGGCCGTCGCCGTCGAAGAAGGCCGGCACGGCGCCCTGCGGGTTGATGGCGAGATACTCGGGCTTGAACTGGTCGCCGGCATCGAGATCGATGAAGGTCTCCTCGCAGGCGAGGCCCTTGAGGTTGAGGGCGATGCGCACCCGGAAAGCGGCGGCCGAGCGCCAGTTGCCGTACATCTTCATGGCCGTCTCCCCTTCAGCCTTTGGTCGCCGCGGACCACACCCGACAACGATGCCGACCGCAAGTGCCGATTCCGTCAGTGCACCGCGCCGGTCGGACGAGCGCTCGCCGGATGTCACCGCGTGATGGAATGCCTGCCGGGGGGCGGCCAACGACGGGCCGTTACGGAAGGCTTGCGGCGGCGATCTTCTAATGGCTATGTTTCACAGAATTAGTATTCAAGATTGGCGAGAGCCGTGGCGCTATCAATGAGTAAACTCTATGTTTTGAGAATCGCCGTCGCAATCTGTCTGATATTCGTGTCGATCCCCTCCTCGTTTGCCTGGAGGCTCGATCCGGACCAATTTTCCGGCCCGATGCGCGAATATCAGATCGAGCTTGCAAAGATTATCCTCGTTCGTGCGCGAAACACCGGCTACCGCTCCCAATTCAGTGGGATGACGACGGTGATGTTCACGATAAACCGTTCGGGAATCATCGAGGAATTTCATATCAAGGAGAGTTCCGGGTCTCCGTATATCGACTCCCTTGCCAAGGAGATCCTTCGAGTGGGCGCGCGTTACATCCCGTTCCCCGAAGGCGCTCCGATGTCCCACATGGTGATCACGGTCCCGATCCGCTTCGTTCGCCATCCTCGCTGAGGACTGACGCGGCCTCGTCGGCGCCAGATCGTTTCGCGGAACTCCGCCCGTGGCGGTCGGTCGTCGTCCGGCATTTGGCAGCACCGCCCGCTTCGCGCATAGACGGCGGGAACGGTTCGGAAGACCGCGATTGCGATGGGTGCCCGCGAGATGCAGATCGAAACGCCCTACCTGATGTTCCTCGGCGACGTGCCCGATACGTTGGCGGCCAAGACCGCCTACGGCATCGCCGACTGGCGGCCGGACTGGTGCGTCGGCCAGTTGCGCCTGCCCGGCTGCGCCGCCGATCTCGGCATCCCGGACCTGACCCTGGACGAGGCCGTGGCCAAGGGCTGCCGGACCATGGTCATCGGTGTCGCCAATGCCGGCGGCGTGCTCCCGACGCATTGGGTGTCGGAGGTCGTGGCCGCCCTGAATGCGGGGCTCGACATCGCCAGCGGCCTTCACGTGCGCCTCGGCTCGCTGCCGGAGATCGCCGAGGCGGCCGAGAAGAACGGCCGCCAGTTGCACGACGTGCGCCACACCACCGAGACCTTCGACACCGGCAAGGGCATCCGGCGGCCGGGACGTCGCTTGCTGAGCGTCGGCACCGATTGCTCCGTGGGGAAGAAATACACCGTCCTCGCCCTGGAGCGCGGCATGCGCGAGCGCGGCCTCGATGCGGATTTCCGGGCCACCGGCCAGACCGGCGTGTTCATCTCCGGCCGAGGCGTCGCCATCGATGCGGTGGTGGCCGACTTCATCTCCGGCGCCGTGGAATGGATCGCCCCCGCGGCGGATCCGGACCATTGGGACCTGATCGAGGGACAGGGCTCGCTCTACCACCCGTCCTTCGCCGGCGTCAGCCTCGGCCTGCTCCACGGTGCCCAGGCCGATGCCTTCGTCGTCTGTCACGAGCCGAGCCGCAAAGCCATGCGCGGCGTGGCGCATCCGCTGCCGTCGATCCAGCAGGTGATCGACCTCACGATCCAGCTCGGCAGCCTCACCAATCCCGGCATCTGCCCGGTGGGGATCGCCGTGAACACGCAGAAACTCGGGGAGGACGAGGCCCGTACCCTGCTCCAGGATCTGACCAAGGAGCACGGGTTGCCCGCCACCGATCCGGTCCGCTTCGGAGTCGACGGGATCATCGACCGTCTGCTGGCGGAGTTCCCCGCCGGGAGCGCGGCATGACCCGCCGCCTCACGGTCGCGGTGGAGCGCTTCCCCATCGCCGGAGCCTTCACCATCGCGCGGGGCAGCCGCACGGAAGCGGTGGTGGTGCTCGCCACCATCACGGACGATGCCGACGGCCATCTGGGCCGGGGCGAATGCGTGCCCTACCCGCGCTACGGCGAATCCCCCGAGGGCGTCTGCGCCTTGATTTCCGAGCAGGCCGACGCGATCGCGGCGGGGGCCACGCGCACCGATCTGCTCACGCTGATGAAGGCGGGAGCGGCGCGCAACGCCGTCGATTGCGCCCTGCTCGATCTGGAGGCCAAGCAGCGCGGCCGCCCGGCCTGGGAAATCGCGGGCCTGAGCCCGCCGCAGGTCGCCACCACCGCCTATACGCTGAGCCTCGGCACGCCGGAGAGCATGGAGGAGGCCGCACGCGGCGCGGCGCACCGGCCCCTGCTCAAGGTCAAGCTCGGCGGAGAAGGCGATCCCGAGCGCATCGCCGCCGTGCGTCGCGGCGCGCCGGAATCGCGCCTGATCGTCGATGCCAACGAGGCGTGGCGCGGAGAGACCATCGAGGCGAACCTGGCCGCCTGCCTCGCCGCGGGGGTCGGCCTCATCGAGCAGCCGCTCCCGGCCGGCGAGGACGCGTTGCTCGCCCGTATCGCCCGGCCGATCCCGATCTGCGCCGACGAGAGCCTGCACGACCGCGCCGGCCTCGACGCGCTCTCCGACCGCTACGACGCCATCAACATCAAGCTCGACAAGGCCGGCGGCCTCACCGAGGCGGTGATGCTGGCGCACGAGGCAAAGGCGCGGGGGCTCTCGCTGATGATCGGCTGCATGGTCGGCACGTCGCTGGCCATGGCGCCCGCCATGCTGCTCGCCCACCACGCCGATTATGTCGATCTCGACGGGCCCCTGCTGCTGGCGCGGGACCGCGAGCCGGCCCTGCGCTTCGACGGCAGCCTGATCCATCCGCCGACGCCGGATCTGTGGGGATAGGGCCGAGAGTTCTCGACGCCCGGTTCGGGTTTCAAATCTCGGCGAACGACCCTGCAAAATGGTGCCGATCCCCGTCGCCGAGTTGACGGAATGGTGCAGGGACGGGCATGGCCCGATGCGTGCGACCCGGATCGGCCGCAAGCGTGACAGGTCCACCATGTTGAAGACCCGAATCATTCCCTGCCTCGACGTGAAGGACGGGCGCGTCGTCAAGGGCGTCCAGTTCCTGGAACTGCGCGATGCCGGCGATCCGGTGGAGGCGGCCAAGGCCTATGACGCGGCCGGCGCCGACGAACTCTGCTTTCTCGACATCACCGCGAGTCACGAGGCCCGCGGCACCCTGCTCGACGTGGTGAGCCGCACGGCCGAGGCCTGCTTCATGCCGCTCACGGTCGGGGGCGGCGTGCGCACGGTGGAGGATATCCGCACCCTGCTCCTCGCCGGGGCCGACAAGGTCTCGATCAACACGGCGGCGGTGAACGACCCCTCCTTCGTGGAGCGCGGCGCCCTCAAGTTCGGCAGCCAGTGCATCGTCGTCGCCATCGACGCCAAGCGGACCTCCGCCCCGGGCGAGCCGGATGCCTGGCAGATCTTCACCCATGGCGGGCGCAAGCCCACCGGGCTCGACGCCATCGAGTTCGCCCGGACCGTGGCGGCGCGCGGCGCCGGCGAACTCCTCGTCACCTCCATGGACCGGGACGGGATGCGCTCCGGCTACGACATCGCCCTGACGCGGGCGATCTCGGACGCGGTCTCGGTGCCGGTCATCGCCTCGGGTGGCGTCGGTGGCCTCGACGACCTCGTGGCAGGCGTGCGCGACGGTGGCGCCAGCGCGGTGCTGGCCGCCTCGATCTTCCATTTCGGCCAGCACACCGTCGCCGAGGCCAAGGCGCATATGGCGAAGGCCGGCTTGCACATGCGGCTCGACCCGTGACGGGTCACGGCGCCGAGGTCCGACCCTTGCCCAATCCCTTCCCGTGCCGCAGGCTCGTCGCCGTTGCGTGCATCGTCCGGCCTGCCGAGAGCTAGGATCGCATGACCGATTTCACCCTGAGCGACCTGGACGCCCTCATCGCCGACCGCGCCGCCGCGCCGCCGGACCAGTCCTACACGGCCAAGCTCCTGGCCGGCGGGCCGGCCAAGCCCGCCAAGAAGCTTGGCGAGGAAGCGGTCGAGGCCGCCATCGCCGCCGTGCAGGGCGATCGCGAAGGGCTCGTGAGCGAGGCGGCGGACGTGCTCTACCACCTCCTCGTGCTGCTGCGCGCCGGCGGCGTCGCCCTGCCGGAGGTGATGGCGGAACTCGAGCGCCGCACCGCCCAGAGCGGCATCGCCGAGAAAGCGGCCCGGAGGCACCCGTGACCGTCGAGCCGTCACGGCCCATCGCCATCGTATCCGAGCGCGATCCCGCCCTCGGCCAGGACCCGGTGACGGGGATCGGCCCCGAGCGCCTATCGCCCTATCGCCTGTTTTCCCGTGAAGAATGGGCTCAGCTGCGCGCCGACACCCCGCTGACGCTGACGGGGGACGATGTCAGCCGCCTGCAATCGCTCAACGATCCCATCTCCATCGAGGAGGTGGTGGCGATCTATCTCCCGTTGTCGCGGCTGCTCTCCCTCTACGTCGCGGCGACGCAGGGGCTGTTCAAGGCGACCCAGCGCTTCCTGCTGGCAGAGCGCGAGGCGAAGGTCCCCTACATCATCGGGGTGGCCGGTTCGGTGGCGGTGGGCAAATCCACCACCGCCCGCGTCCTCAAGGCGCTGCTCGCCCGCTGGCCTAACACGCCGAAGGTCGACCTCATCACCACCGACGGGTTCCTGCTGCCCAATGCCGAGCTGAAGCGCATGGGCGCGATGGAGCGCAAGGGCTTTCCCGAGAGCTACGACACCGCCGCCCTCCTGCGCTTCCTCACCGACATCAAGGCCGGCAAGAAGAGCGTGGCGGCGCCGCTCTATTCCCACCTCGTCTACGATGTGGTGGCGGGCGAGGAGCGGGTGGTGGAATCCCCCGACATCCTCATCGTCGAGGGGCTCAACGTCCTCCAGCCGGCGCGCCTGCCGCGCGACGGCACCGCGATCCCCTTCGTCTCCGACTTCTTCGATTTCTCGATCTATCTCGACGGGCACGAGGACGACCTGCACCGCTGGTACGTCAACCGCTTCCTGCGCCTGCGCCAGACCGCCTTCCGTGATCCGCTCTCGTATTTCCGCAAATACGCCGAAGTAACGGAGGCCGAGGCCCTGGAGATCGCCGACAACCTCTGGACCACGATCAACCTGCCGAACCTGCGCGACAACATCCTGCCGACGCGCCAGCGCGCGAGCCTGATCCTGGCCAAGGGCGCGAGCCATCGAATCGAGAGCGTGGCGCTGCGGCGGCTGTGAGCCGGAGCGTATCCCTCAGCCCAGCGGATACGCCGCCTCCACCACATACGGCCCGCCGCCCCGCGATTCCCGCGCCGAGAACAGCGCCACCCGCGTCGCGGTGAACCGCAAAGCCGGAAACAGGCCTCTCTCGGCGAAATACTCCGCCACGTCCGGTGCCTGGGTGTCGCGCTTGGCGAGACGAGCCAGGGTCACGTGGGGCGTGAACTTGCGTCGCTCCGGCTCGGCACCGGCGGCGCGGGCGATGCGCTCGTGCTCCTCCTGCAGGTCGAGGAGATCCGCGCCGACAGTCACGCTTGCGACGATCGCGCGAGGCTTGTCTCCGCCGAACGCGTCGAGGCCGGACAGCGTCACGTCGAGAGGCGGGCGCGGGCGCGCTTCGACGAGGCCGGCATGGAACGCCTCGGCCACTTCGTCGTCCACGTCGCCGAGGAAGCGCAGGGTGATGTGGAGGTCGCCGCGCTCGATCCAGCGCGCGCCGCGCAGGCCGCATTGATAGCGCGACAGCGCTTCGGCGACGTCGTCGGGAATTTCCAGGGCGGTGAACAGGCGCGGCATCGGTCTATTTCTGCGCCGTGCCGAGCCGGTCGAGGAAGGTCTCCACCGTGGGCAGGATGCCGGCGACGATGGTCTCGACGCCCTTCACGTTGGGGTGGAGCCCGTCCTCCAGGTTGAAGCGCCGGTCGTTGAGGATGCCCTCAAGGAAAAATGGGTAGAGGACGAGGCCGTGTTGCCGGGCGAGATCGGGATAGATCGCGTCGAACCGCGCGACGTAGTCCGGCCCGAGATTGGTCGAGGCCTTCACGCCGGCGAGCAGGACCGGGATGTTACGGGCCTTGAGCCGGGAGACGATGGTGTCGAGGGCCTTTCTCGTCACGGCGGGGTCGGTGCCGCGCAGCATGTCGTTGGCGCCGAGTTCGAGGATGACCCCGTCGGTCCCGTCGGGGACCGACCAGTCGAGCCGGTCGAGCCCGCCGGTGCTGGTGTCGCCGGAAACGCCCGCATTGGCGATCGACACGGCGCGGCCCCTGGCCTTCAGTTCGCGTTCCAGCACGGAGGGGAAGGCCGCGGCCGAGGGCAGGCGGTACCCGGCGGTCAGGCTGTCGCCGAAGGCCACGAGGTTGAGGGGGCGTGCGGCGGCATGGCCGATTCCCGTACCCAATGCGGCAAAGAGTGCCATTACCAGCGTCGCCCGGCGGGAATGCTGGCGTGGTGGGGCGAGACGAACCATATCGACCTCGTCGCGTGACGTATGACACAGACCCATTCCCGCACAGCCTCGACCTATGGTGTTCATGACGATGGTCTCACACAGATCGGTCCTGCCGTGATGCCCGGCAAGGTGGACGCTCCCGCGATCGCCCTGTCGCGGATCGATCTCAGCCTCGGCCGGGGGGCGGCGCGGGTCCATGTCCTGCGTGGCATCTCCCTCGACGTGGCGCGCGGCGAGGCGGTCGGCCTCGTCGGCCCCTCCGGCTCGGGCAAGTCGACCCTGCTGATGGTGATGGCGGGCCTCGAGCGGCCGGAATCGGGAGCGATCCATGTGGAGGGCACCGATCTCGGCGCGCTCGACGAGGATGCCCTGGCGCGGTTTCGCGGCCGGCGCATCGGCATCGTGTTCCAGGCCTTTCACCTCGTGCCGACGATGACGGCCCTGGAGAACGTCGCGTTGCCCCTCGAACTCGCCGACAAGCCGGGTGCGCACGAGCGGGCGCGGGCGGAACTGGAAGCGGTCGGCCTCGGTCACCGGCTGCACCACTACCCCGCCCAGCTCTCGGGCGGCGAGCAGCAGCGCGTGGCCATCGCCCGCGCCATCGCGCCCGACCCGGCGATCCTGGTGGCCGACGAACCCACCGGCAATCTCGACGAGGCCACGGGCCGGCAGATCGTGGACCTTCTCTTCGCCCTGAAGCGCGGTCGCGGCGCGACCCTCGTTCTGGTCACCCACGATCCCGGCCTCGCCAAGCTCTGCGACCGCACCGTGCGCCTGCGCTCGGGGCTTGTGGACGAGGCGGTGGCGGCGTGATCCGCCTGAACCCGCGCGTTCGGCGGAAGGCCTGACCCCATGCATGGCACCCTGCCTCGTCCCGCTCCGCGCCCCAGCCGCGTCCCGCTCACCCTGCGCCTCGCCTTCCGCGAGTTGCGCGCCGGGCTTGGCGGTTTCGTCGTGTTCCTCGCCTGCATCGCGCTCGGCGTCGCGGCCATTGCCGGGGTCGCCTCGATCTCGCGCTCGCTCACGGATGGTCTCGGCCGAGAGGGCAAGCGCATCCTCGGCGGCGATCTCACCTACAGTCTGATCAACCGCGAGGCGACGCCCGACGAGCGGGCCGCCCTCGACGCGCAGGGTAAGGTCTCCGTGGTCACGACCCTGCGGGCCATGGCGCTGGCCGGGGACAAGGGCGCGGCCCTGGTGGAACTCAAGGCGGTGGACGCCGCCTATCCCGCCGCCGGGGACCTCGTCACCGACCCGGCCTTGCCGCTCCCCGATCTGCTGGCCGAGAGGGATGGGGTGTTCGGCGCCGTCGCCGATCCGGTCCTGCTGACGCGCCTCGACCTCACGGTCGGCGACCGGATCGAGATCGCCGGCAAGCCGATCGCCATCCGGGCCACGCTGGTCTCCGAGCCGGACAAGATCGCCAACGGCATCGGCTTCGGCCCGCGCCTCCTCGTCTCCGCCGCGACGCTTCAGGCGACGGGGCTGATCCGGCCGGGCAGCCTCAACCGGTGGAGCTATCGCATCCAGGCGCCCGCCGCCGACGATGCGGAACTGGAGCGGCGGATCGCGGCCGTCGCCCGTGCGGCGCCGGATGCCGGCTGGGAGATGCGCTCGCGGTCCAATGCCGATCCGCGTTTCGCCAAGAGCGTCGAGCGCTTCACCCAGTTCCTCACCCTGGTCGGGCTCACGGCGCTCATCGTCGGCGGGGTCGGGGTCGCCAATGCGGTCAATGCCTTCGTGGCGCGGAAGCGCGGGTCCATCGCCACCCTGAAGAGCGTCGGTGCGCCGGGAGGGCAGGTCGTCGCCATCTATCTCACGCAGGTGATGCTGGTGGCCGGGCTCGGTACCGTGATCGGACTCGCGATCGGGGCGGGCCTGCCATTCCTCCTCGATGCCCTGTTCCACGATGCGCTTCCGCTGCCGCTGAACCCGACCCTGGCGCCGGCGGAACTGCTGCTCGCCGCCGCCTACGGCCTGCTCACGGCGCTCGCCTTCGCCATCATTCCCCTGGGCCATGCCCATGACGTGCCGGTCTCCGGCCTGTTCCGGGACGTGGTCGATCCCGACACCCGCAAGACGCGGCTGCGCTACCGGCTCATCCTCGTCGCGGCGCTCGCCGCCCTGGTGGCGCTGGCACTGGCCACGGCTTTCGACCGTAGGGTCGCGCTGATGTTCATCGTGGCGGCCGGCCTCGCCTTCGGGCTTCTGCGTCTCGTCGCCCTCGGCCTCATGGCCGGGGCGCGGCGCCTGCCCCGGCCGCGTTCGGCGGCACCCCGCATGGCTTTGGCCAACCTCCATCGCCCCGGCGCGCTCACCCCCGCCATCGTCCTGTCGCTCGGCCTCGGGGTGACCCTGCTGGTGACGCTGAGCCTGATCGACGCCAATGTCCGGCGGACGCTGACGAGCTCGCTGCCGGCCCGTGCACCGAACCTGTTTTTCCTCGACATCCCGGCTGCGGAGGCGGACGGGTTCCATGCGGAGCTCGGCAAGCTCGCGCCGGGGGGCAAGATCGAGCGCGTGCCGATGATGCGCGGGCGCATCGTCGCCATCAACGGCACCCCCGCCGCCGCGATCAAGCCGCCGGAAGATGCCGCCTGGGTGCTCGATGGCGACCGCGGGATCACCTATGCCGAGGATCTCCCGGAGGGATCGAACCTCGTCGCCGGCTCGTGGTGGAATGCGGAGGAGGGGGCAAAACCCCTGGTGTCCTTCGATGCGGAACTCGGCCGTGCGCTGAATCTGGCGGTCGGCGGTACCGTCACGGTCAACGTCCTGGGGCGGAATCTGACGGCGAAAGTCGCGAACCTGCGCAAGGTCGAATGGCGCAACCTCGGCATCAATTTCGTCATGGTCTTCTCGCCCGGCACGTTCCGGGGCGCGCCGCATTCGGACCTCGCCACCCTTACCCTGGCGGGCGGGCCGGATGCCAAGACCGAGGCCCTGATCCTGCGCGACGTCGCCCGCGCCTTTCCGTCGGTGACCAGCGTGCGGGTGAAGGACGCCCTCGACACGGTCAACGACATCGTCGGCAAGCTGGTCCTGGCGATTCGCGCCGCCAGCGGCGTTGCCGTCGTGGCGAGCCTGTTCGTGCTCGCCGGCGCCATCGCGGCGGGGCACCGCGCTCGGCTGTACGATGCCGTGGTGCTGAAGGTCCTGGGTGCCACGCGCGGGCGCCTGCTCCTGGCCTACACGCTGGAATACGGCGCCCTGGGCATCGCCACCGCCCTGTTCGGGCTTCTCGCCGGCACGCTCGCGGGTTGGACCATCGTGACCCGCGTGATGAAGCTCGACTTCGTCCTGGACCTCTCCGGTGCCCTCGTCGCATCCACCCTCGCGGTGGTCTTCGCGATCGTCCTCGGACTGGCCGGGACATGGCGCATCCTCGGCCAGAAACCGGCTCCCTACCTGCGTCAATTCTGAGGCCGGACTGTCGTCCGCCTCCCCATCGACGGAGAAAGACGACGCCGAAGTCATGGTTTATGACTTGTCACTATAGCTCTGGTGCGCCGCGCGGATGATGAACGAGATTTAATCCGCCCTCATCCAAATAAAGATAGAGGTCAGAAGCGGTGATTCCCGGGCCGCAAAGCTCGGCCGCCCCCTTGTGCGGAGCGGCATGACGGAACATATTTCGGCTCAAGGCGCGGTCACGTGCCAGAGGTCCTGTGCGTGAGCCTCGGTTCCAAATCACACGCTGAGAGAGCTTCCAAGGGAAACTCCCATGGCATTCGATAACAGTCCCTTCCGCTACGGCGCCCAGCCCCAGGGCTATGCCGGCTCCCAGGTCGAGGTCGATCAGGGCCTGCGCAGCTTCATGCTCGGCGTCTACAACAACATGGTCGTCGGCCTCGGGATCTCCGGCCTCGTGGCCCTCGGCCTGAACATGGCCGTCCAGACCGGCACCATTGTCGCCAACTACAAGGGCGTTCCGCTGAACCAGGCGGGCGTCTTCATCTACGGCACGTGGTTCAAGTACGTTCTGATGCTGGCCCCGCTCGCCTTCATCTTCATCTTCACGATGCGCATGGATCGGATGTCGGCCTCTGCGGCACGCCTCACGTTCTTCGCTTTCGCGGCGGTGATGGGTGCCTCGATGTCGTCGATGCTGCTCGCCTTCACGGGCGCCAGCGTGGTCCGGGTCTTCTTCATCACGGCGGCGACGTTCGGCGGTCTCAGCCTCTACGGCTACACCACCAAGCGCAGCCTTTCGGGGATGGGTTCGTTCCTGATCATGGGCGTAATCGGCCTCTTTATCGCCTCGATCGTGAACATCTTCCTGGCCTCGAGCGCGCTTCAGTTCGCCATCTCGGTGCTCGGCGTCCTGATCTTCGCAGGCCTTACCGCCTACGACACGCAGAAGCTCAAGGAGATGTTTCTCTACAGCGGTGCCGACGCCGAAGGCGCGGCCAAGCTGTCGGTGAACGGCGCTCTGACGCTCTACCTGGACTTCATCAACATGTTCCAGTTCCTGCTCCAGCTCCTCGGCGATCGCCGCTAAGCGAGCCATCGGAACGCGGATCGAAAGGCCTCGGCGGAAACGCCGGGGCCTTTTTTCGTTTCCGCTGCTGCGAACCTGCGAGGATGTCGCGGTGGGTAAACCGGTGGTGCCGAAAATCGGGCGTGGCCCAGGGCGGGAGACGCCGCAGCCCAGCGACGTGCCGACCTACGCCATCGTCGGCGTCAGCGTCGCCGCTGCGATCGGCGCCGGCGCATGGGCCGGCTTCGGCGCGGCCATCATTGCCGGCATCGCCACGCTGTTCGTGCTCGGCGCCCTGTATTCCATCGGCGCGCGGCGATGGGGTTGGCCTCCGATCCGTTGGGAGGCGCTCCCGTTCTTCATCCCGTGACCGGGGCGATCACACCACGCGAAGAGGCTTTTCCAGCGCCGCCAGGACACGGGCGAGGTCGTGCCCTCGCTTCAGCACGATGCCGGCGGCGGAAATCACCGCGAAGGCGCCCTGCCGGCGGGCGAGTTTGGGATCCTTCTCCACCCGGAACAGGGGGGTCTCGGACGAGCGGCGGTAGATCGAGAACACCGCCTTGTCGCGGCGGAAGTCGAGGGCGTAGTCACGCCATTCGCCGGCCGAGACCATACGGCCGTAGAGGTTGAACAAGGTCCTGAGTTCGGAACGGTCGAAGGCGACCTGTGGCACCACCGGAGCCGTCGGGAACGGCACGACACGGCCGGTGGAATCCTTCGATCGCGGCTCGGCTCCGGTCCCCTCGTCCATCCTCGCTCCTCGGTTCCGGCGACTCGACGATCGCCGCAAAGGAGGAATGATGGGCCTCCCACTCCGAGCCTGCAAGCCCGGTCGATTGCCGCGTGCGCACCGGCACCAGCCACGGACTGGCAACACAACGTCACGATTTCGCCCCGTTATCGCCCATCGTCGGCCGCGATAGAAGATGATACCTGTGGCCGAACCTCGTCGGTTCCGTGCTCGGTCGGGCGGCCGATATCCACGCTCCCCAGCTTTCGGGAGCCTGCCGATGTCACGGGAGCGACACTCCAGAGGTTTCGAGACCCAAGGACTTCAGGCCGCCTCTCCGGAGTGCGGCCTTTTTTTCTGCCATGACGGTCCGCTCTGGTCTAAAAATCCTTTTCGATGGCCTCGGCCGCCCTTCGTGTTCTACCACCACGTTCGTGGACAGCTGGGTCCCGGCGGTGACAGACAGGGGCAGGCGGGGCGGCCTCGTCGACAAGGGATGGCAGTGGTTGGACGGCGGGTTTTGGTGAGGTTCGATCCCGGCTTTCGCGAGACGCTCGGCGACCTGTTTGCCTGGCGTCGCGACGTGCGCCGCTTTCGCAGCGATCCCGTGGATGAGGCCGTGTTCCAGCGCTGCCTGGCCCTGGCGATGCTGAGCCCGTCCGTGGGCAACAGCCAGCCCTGGCGTTTCGTCCGTGTCGCCGACCCTGCCCGGCGCGGGGCGGTGACCGCGAGTTTCGAGCGCTGCAACGATGCGGCGGCCGAGACCTACGAGTGCGAGCGCCGCGAAGCCTATACCCGCCTGAAGCTCGCGGGCCTGCGCGAGGCGCCCATCCATCTCGCGGTCTTATGCGATGAGAAGACGACAAACGGGTTCGGCCTCGGCCGCGCCACCATGCCGGAAATGCTGCGCTACTCGGTGGTCACGGCGGTGCACACCTTCTGGCTCGCCGCGCGGGCGCACGGCCTCGGCGTCGGCTGGGTGTCGATCATCGAGCCCGATTGCGTCGCGTCGCACCTCGACGTTCCCGCCTCCTGGCGCCTCGTCGCCTATCTCTGCGTCGGCTATCCGGTGGAAGAGCACGACGATCCCGAACTCGTCCGGCATGGCTGGCAGGAGCGCGACGAGACGGCTTCCGTCCTGCTGGAGCGGTGAGCGAGGTGAGCCTTTATCAAAGCCTAATCGGACCGTTCGCCTTTAGCGCGAGTGTGAGGGGCGCCGTTTAACCGCGCTCCATCATTCCGGTGCGTATCCGGCCGATGACCCCCACCGGTAACCGGAACGGCAATCTCGATCGCTGCTTATCGTGAAGCTCACGGTCTCGCTTTCGGGGATGACGACAGATGTTCGCGCGTAATGGGTTCGCCGCTTGTTTGGCCGCAACGGTCTTGAGTGTGGGGTTTGCCGCGTCACCGGCCGCGTCCCGCGAACTCGTGGCCTTCGACCAGGCCGTCATGCCCGGTACCGTGGTGGTCCGCACCTCGGAGCGCCGGCTCTACCTCGTCAACGGCGACGGCACGGCGATCCGCTATCCCGTGGCGGTGGGCAAGCCCGGCAAGCAATGGACCGGCGCCACCAAGATCGACGGCAAATATGTCGAGCCGGCCTGGTCGCCGCCGCGCGAGGTCAAGCGTGACAACCCGCGCCTGCCCGACGTGATCGCCGGCGGCTCGCCGCACAACCCGATGGGCGCGGCGGCGATGACCCTGGCGGGCGGTGAGTACGCCATCCACGGCACCAACCGTCCGAATTCGGTGGGCACCTACGCGTCCTATGGCTGCATCCGCATGTACAATCAGGACGTGGTCGATCTCTACGGGCGCGTCTCGGTGGGCACGCAGGTCTACGTCACGCGCTGAGCCCGCTCTCAGAAGTCGACGGCGATGCCTTTGACTTCCCAATCGTCGTAGCGGACGGGCTCCAGGCCACCACGGCCCTGGCGCTCGCGGGCGGCGGAGATCTCCGCCGC
>NZ_NKUG01000004.1 GCF_014845095.1 Methylobacterium bullatum
TCCTCGTGCTGACCCGCGACCGGTCGTTCTCGGCCGCCGCCAGGGCGCCTGCCCAATCGTGGACGACGGCCACGTCGGCGGCCGAGAACGACCGGTCGCGGGTCAGCACGAGGATGCGCCGGCCCGGCAGCGGCCGGCCGATCGATTCGTAGGTCTTGCGGCCCATCAGGACCGGCTTGCCCATGGTCAGCGCCTTGAAGCGGCGCAGGTCGCTGCCGAGGCGCCAGATCAGGCCGTTGTCCCGGCCGATCACCCCGTTGCGGGCCACCGCCGCGATGAGACTGATGCGGGGGCGATGGATCTCGGACGCCATCAGACCGCCACCGGCGCGCGGATGGCGGGATGCGGTTCGTACCCTTCGATGGCGATGTCCTCGAATCGAAAATCGAACACCGAGCGGACCTCCGGGGCGAGGACGAGGCGCGGCAGAGGACGCTGCTCCCGCGTGAGCTGCAGCCGGGCCTGTTCGAGATGGTTCACGTAGAGATGGGCGTCGCCGAGCGTGTGGACGAAGTCTCCCGGCTCCAGGCCCGTGACCTGGGCGATCATCGCCGTGAGCAGCGCATAGGAGGCGATGTTGAACGGCACGCCGAGGAACACGTCGGCCGAGCGCTGATAGAGCTGGCACGAGAGCCGGCCGTCGGCGACGTAGAACTGGAACAGGCAATGGCAGGGCGCCAGCGCCATCCTGTCGAGGTCGGCCGGGTTCCAGGCCGAGACGATCAGCCGGCGGGAATCGGGGTTTCGCCGTATCTCGTCCACGAGCCAGGAGATCTGGTCCACTGCGCCGCCGTCGGGCTTGGCCCACGAACGCCATTGCTTCCCGTAGACCGGCCCGAGATCGCCGTTCGCATCGGCCCATTCGTCCCAGATCGTGACGCCGTTGGCCTGCAGGGCGCGCACGTTGGTGTCGCCGGTGAGGAACCACAGCAATTCATGGATGATCGAGCGCAGGTGCAGCTGCTTCGTCGTGACGAGGGGAAAGCCCTCCGCCAGGTCGAAGCGCATCTGGTGGCCGAAGACCGAGAGCGTCCCCGTGCCGGTCCGGTCGTCCTTGCGCGTTCCCTCGGAGAGGATGCGTTCGAGAAGCTGATGATAGGCGTGCATCGCGGTCCCGTGTTGCGTCTCCCGCGATACCGCGAACGGGGCCGCGAGGCGAGCGTCAGGCGGGCGCCGGCCACAGCAAGTAGGCGACCACGGCGAGATTGCTCCAGACGTGGAGCAGGATGCAGGGCCAGAGCCGCCCGGTCCGCCAGCGCAGCCAGCCGAGCATCAGGGCCAGGGGAATCAGCGAGACCGGGCGGGCGATGCTGCCGACCTGGATGTGAAGCAGCACGAACAGGGCGGAGGTGGAGAGGATCGCACCCCACGGCTTGAGGAAGCGCGAGGCCCGCTCGAACATCGCCCCGCGCATGAGCACCTCTTCCGCCACCGGCGCCAGCACGATGGTGAAGGCGAGCCAGGCGATGGCCCCGGTCCTGCTGAGCAGCGGCGACAGGCCGACATTGCGGCCGAACGCCATGTGGAAGACCTCCGCCGTCCCGATCACCCACAGGATGTGGAGGAACGGCCAGAGCAGGAGAATGGCGAGAAGCCGCGAGGGTGCGAGGCCCGGCGCCGCGACGGGGGTCAGCGCGAGCCTGGAGCGCCACGCCCCGCCGCTGGATCGGATCGCCGCGCCGATGACGATGGCGACGATGAGGCACTGGCGCAGGATATCGCTCGCCACCTCGCGCAGGACCAGCTGCTGCGGATACAACCGGGGGCGGCGGGCCTCGGTGGCGAAGGGGTCTATGCCCTGCAGGATGTCCGCGCCGACGCGCACGACGAGCAGGGCGGCGATGGCCGCCGCGAGCATCACGAACAGGGTCGCCAGGACGAGGCCGATGGCATCGCGAAACGCCGCCGCGGCGAGGCGGATCGGGGAACGGCGCGGCCGCGCGCCGCCGGTGGCGGCCAGCATTGCGCCGATTGCCCGGTCGTCGGACAACTCCACGTCAGGATCGGGCTTCAAAAGCGACGCCTCTCCCTCTATATTCGTGTCGTTCGGTCGAGAGGCCGAACTGGGTGCCTGACAATCTTCGGCCGAGGCCGCTCGATCCCGGCGCTTTCACCAGAATCCCGGGTACGTGGATACGGTGTCAATTCACCGCCCCCCCGTGGAGACCACGGTGGGAACGGCGCGATTGAAACCGGCGCCCGAGTCCGGCAAGCCTTCACGTCAATTCACCGACCCGGTGCGCCGTCGGCGCGACATTCCGGCAGGTACCGGGCAAAGCGACAAGCGATGGCAGACGATCTCATCCGTTACGACCTCCTGGTTCAGGATGCCCTGCGCGGCGTCGTGCGCAAGGTGCTGACCGACGCGGCCCGCGAAGGTCTCGCCGGCGAGCACCATTTCTACGTGTCGTTCCGGACGGAGGCGCCGGGGGTGCGGATGTCGCAGCGCCTGCGGGAAAAGTACCCCCAGGACATGACCATCGTCCTCCAGCATCAGTTCTGGGATCTCGGCGTCACCGAGCATTCCTTCGAGGTCGGCCTGTCCTTCTCCGGGGTTCCCGAGCGCCTGCTCGTGCCCTTCGACGCCTTGAGCGGGTTCTTCGACCCCTCGGTCCAGTTCGGCCTCAAGTTCGACCTGAACGAGGCGGCGGACGAGGACGCGCAGGACGATGCGCCGCAACCTCACGGCACGAAGAACGCCACGCGGGGCGCGGCCTCCGAGCCGAGCGAGATCATGCCGAAGGGCAACGCCGTCTCGGCGATCGGCGCCAGCGTGCCCAAGCTCCTCCCCGCGCAGGGCGCGAGCCAGAACCTCGACAAGACCGAGGACGGTCCCGACGGCAAGGCGGCGCGCCCCGCGGCCAAGAAGCCCGACGGCGGCGAAGCTGGTGCCGAAGTCGTCAGCCTCGACGCTTTTCGGAAGAAGAGCTGAGATTAAAGTCGCTTCGCTGCTTTTCGCGATGCCCGACGAATCGGGCTGTGCCTCGCTCCACCCGTCCGGGGCTACTGGATTCACACATTTGCTCGACGGCTGTTCCCGTTATTCAATAGGGTTCGGCCTAAGGCGCGACGTGCTCCCTCTCCTTCCAGGAGAGGGGACGCGCGAATTGGTGAGTGTCGTAGCCATCTAGGGAAGGGACGTTGGTTACGCTGAGTCTGCGCGAGCGCGGTCGTGAGACCTCGCCCCCCTCTCTCGGACATTTGCAGAGCGCAGCGGACGGTGATCCGCGACCCGCCGCAGCGGTTCTCAGCCCCGCCGCTCCACCTGCATCCGCAAGCCATGTTCCGGCCGCAGCGTCACCCGCTGGAGCGGCGTGACGGGGGCGTGGTCGGGTGACAGCGAGAAGCGCGCGGCGCGGGCGATGTGCGCCAGCACGATCACTGCCTCCTGCAGCGAGAAGCTCTGGCCGATGCAGACGCGGGGGCCTGCGCCGAACGGCAGATAGGAGAAGCGCTGAACGGTGGCCCGGTTCTCCGGCAGGAAGCGCTCCGGCATGAACGCCTCGGGATCGTCCCACAGGGTGCGGTGGCGGTGGAGCACGTAGGGCGCCACCATGATGAGCGAGCCCTTGGGGATCTTGATCCGGCCGATCCGATCCTCCGCGATGGCCTGACGGCTCAGGAACGGCACCGGCGGGAACAGCCGCATCGTCTCTTCCATCACCGCCTTGGTGAAGGGGAGCGCGTCGGCATCGAACCCGTCGCCCTGCACCGCATCCACCTCGCGCTCGACGCGGGCACGGGCCTCGTGATCCTGCGACAGGCAATAGAGCGCCCAGGTGAGCGCGTTCGCCGTGGTTTCGTGGCCGGCGGCGATGAAGGTGACGATGTTGGCTTTGACCTCCAGATCGCTGAGGCCCTTGCCGGTTTCCGGGTCCTGCGCCTGAAGCAGCAGGGTCAGCAGGTCGGAGGGGGCCGTTCCGGCGTCGAGCTGCGTGCGCCGGCGCGCGATGAGGGCGTTCACCACCTCCTCGAAGAAGCGGATCGCCGGACGCGCCCGGAGCCGGCCGATGCGCGGCACGAAGGCCGGCACGCCGAACACGTCCATCGGGTCCACCGGCCCGACCGATTCGAGGAACCGGGTGATGGCGCGGCCCAGCGCATCAGGGTCGCTGGACAGGCCCTCGGTGAAGATCGTCCGCTCCAGCACGTCGAGGGTGACGCGGGTCATTTCCAGGGGCACGTCCACGGTGGTGGCGTCGCGCCGGGCGAGGCGGCGGCCGATTCGCGCGCCCGCCTCGTTCATGGGGGCGGCGAAGCCGAGGACGTGGCGGGCCGAGAAGATCGGCGCCAGGGTGCGCCGCTGCAGCTTCCACTCCTCGCCCTCCGCCGTGAGGAGGCCGTTGCCGAGACCCGGCGCGAGCACCCGGCGCTGCAGGTCGTCCTTGCGGTAATTGGCGGCGTTCTCCACGAACAGGTAGCGGATCAGGGCCGGGTCGCTGACCACGGTGACGCGGCCCATCGCGCCTTCGCGCGCCACCACGGGCTCCACGAAATGCTCGTCGAGCCAGGTGGTGATCGGGTTGGCGCGCACCGCCTTGAGGAAGGCGAGCAACCCCGGCTGTTCGCGCCGGGGGCGCGGGACGACGGGGCGGAAGCGCGGGAGGGCGTCGGGCTCCAGGGTCGCGGCGTCCAACGGCATCGGCAATCGTCCTCGCTTCGTCCCGGAACGTGCCTGACTCCGGCACGGTCCTGTGACGCCTTTGAAAGAAAGCACCATCGCGGTTTTCGGCCGCACCGTTTAAGTAGGGCCGCATACCCCGCCATCTAAGAGGCCACGATGTCGCCGCTCGAAAGCCCCACCGAAACGTCCGCCACCCGGACCGAGTCCGACACGTTCGGCCCCATCGAGGTTCCGGCCCATCGCTACTGGGGCGCGCAGACCCAGCGCTCGATCCAGAACTTCAAGATCGGCACCGAGAAGATGCCGGCCCCCCTCGTCCATGCCCTCGGGATGGTGAAGCAGGCCGCCGCCCTGGTGAACCAGGATCTCGGCGCCCTCGACCCGAAGGTGGCCCAGGCCGTCGCCGCCTCCGCCGCCGAGGTGGTGTCGGGCGAGCACGACCAGGAATTCCCCCTCGTGGTCTGGCAGACGGGCTCGGGCACCCAGTCGAACATGAACGCCAACGAGGTCATCGCGAGCCTGGCCAACGAGCTGCTCGGCGGAAAGCGCGGCGGCAAGTCGCCGGTCCACCCCAACGACCACGTGAATCGCGGCCAATCCTCCAACGACGTGTTCCCCACGGCGATGCACATCGCGGTCTCGCGCGAGATCAACGACCGGCTGCTGCCCTCCCTGAAGCACCTGCACGACGCGCTCCAGGCGAAGTCCGAGGCGTTCGCCGACATCGTCAAGATCGGGCGCACCCATTTGCAGGACGCGACGCCCGTCTCCCTCGGCCAGGAATTTTCCGGCTATGTCGCGCAGGTGGCGTTGGGCACCGAGCGGGTGAAGGCGACGCTTCCGGGCGTGCTTGCTCTCGCGCAGGGCGGCACGGCGGTCGGCACCGGCCTCAATGCCCATCCGGAATTCGCGGAGAAGTTCGCGGCCAAGGTCGCCGAGCTGACCGGCCTGCCCTTCACCTCGGCCGCCAACAAGTTCGAGGCGCTGGCCACCCACGACGCCCTCGTCTTCACGCAAGGCGCGCTGTCGGCCCTGGCGGCGGGCCTGTTCAAGATCGCCCAGGACATCCGCTTCCTCGGCTCCGGCCCGCGCTCGGGCCTCGGCGAACTCTCCCTGCCGGAGAACGAGCCGGGCTCGTCGATCATGCCGGGCAAGGTCAACCCGACGCAGTGCGAGGCCCTGACCATGGTCTGCGCCCAGGTGATCGGGAACGGCACCACGGTGAGCTTCGCCGGCTCCCAGGGTAATTTCGAGCTCAACGTGTTCAAGCCGGTCATCGCCAACGCGGTGCTGCAATCGATCCGCATCCTCGCCGATGCGGCCGTGAGCTTCGCCGACAATTGCGTCGTCGGCATCAAGGCCAACGAGGACAAGATCGCCGACCTGATGAGCCGCTCGCTCATGCTGGTGACGGCGCTCGCTCCCTCCATCGGCTACGACAAAGCCGCCGAGATCGCCAAGACCGCGCACAAGCGCGGCACCACCCTGAAGGAAGAGGCCCTGCGCCTCGGCTACGTCACGGAGGAGGAGTTCGACCGCGTCGTGCGCCCCGAGACCATGCTGGCACCGAGCGTCGACTGACGGGGAAGCTCATGGCCGAGATCATCAACCTGCGCTCGGTCCGCAAGGGCAAGGCGCGGGCCGAGAAGGAGGCGAAGGCGGAGGACAACCGCATCGCCTTCGGCCTGCCGAAGAAGGCCAAGACCCTGGCCGAGGCCAAGAAGGCCATCGAGTTCTCGCGCCACGAGGGCCACAAGCTCGTGGGACCGGATTCGGACGGGTGACAAGCGCAACGGTTCCCCCTCCCCCCTCTGCGGGGGAGGGTGGCCCTCGCGTGAGCGAGGGTCGGGAGAGGGGAGCGCCATCTCCGGAGAGGTCGCCCCCTCTCCCGCCTGCTCCGCAGGCACCCTCCCCCGCAGAGGGGGGAGGGTTGCGCGCCCGATGACCACCGGCACCACCAAACGCTCGGTGATGATCGCCGGCCACCGGACCAGCGTGTCGTTGGAGACGCCGTTCTGGGAGGCGCTGCGCGAGATCGCCGCCGCCCGCGAGCAGTCGGTTCAGGTGCTGATCGGCGAGATCGACGCAGCGCGGGGCGCGCAGAACCTGTCCTCGGCGATCCGGGTGTTCGTGCTGGCTGAAATGCGCAGGGCGAACTGAAGCCGTCGGCGTCTATGGCCGCCGGATACCCACGAGGCTCGCCGAGGCGGGCGCTCCGAACGTCTCGCGGAAGGCGTTGGCGAAATGGGCTTGGTCGGCGAAGGCCGCCTCGTGGGCGGCGACCGTGAAGGTTTCACCCCGAATGACGGCGTCGATCGCCCGCCGCATGCGCAGCCACGAGCGATAGCGCCGGAAGGGAACTCCGACCTCGCGGGTGAACAGGTGCTGCATCCGCGAGGATGACAGCCCGACGGAGGCCGCGAGGCGCGGTGCCGACATGCCCGTGTCCTGGCAGGTGCCGAGGTCGGCCATGATCCGGGCGATGCGCCCATCGAGCGTCGGTCCGTTCCGGCGCACTGCGAAACCGGCGAGATCGGCGATGGCCTGCCCGGCCCAGACCGTGGCGCGCGGGCATTCGTAGAGCGCACGCAAGGGCTCGATCTCACCCCGCATGGCGACGCGTGCGCCGCCGATGTCCTCGCCGGCGGCGATCAGGCCCAGGAGAGCCTGCGCTCCGGCCTCCGGCTCGAGATAGAGCACGGCCAGGGGGTCGCCGGCGCAATCGAGTTCGTGCCGCATCCCGGCCGGGACGAAGGCCGTGCGGCAGGCGATCCACGGACCGGGCCTGAACCGGATGCGGAAAGGGCCATACAGGCCCGCCAGATAGACCGGCGCACCATGCTGGTGGCTGGCGTTGTAGGCGAGCGGTCCGGCAAAGAAGGTATGCCCGCCCTCGACGTGCCAAAGGGGGCCGAGGGCGGGGGCAGCACGTTCGTTCAAGCGGTGTCCCCTCCCCACGCGCTAGGCCGGTCATCCCCGCCTCGCGGTCCACCGGCGCGGCGGGGTCAGCCGGAGATCCTGCGACGATGATCACATTGAGCCGCCGCCTTTTCACGGGCGCCCTCGCGGGCCTCGCCCTTTCCGGCGCGAGGCCGGCCCTGGCCGGGGTGGGCCCCTCG
>NZ_NKUG01000040.1 GCF_014845095.1 Methylobacterium bullatum
GGTGAAGGCCCACTGGATCGCCGCCCGGTCGAAGCCGAACTTCTTCTGGATGTCGGGGACGAAGAACGTCCAGCCGTATTGCAGGTTGGCGATCATCACCATGCAGATCACGCCGATCACCAGCTGACCCCAGCGGTATCCATCGGATACTCGCCCGGTCGTTGTTTCCGCCCTCGTCATCGCGTCCTCCACGTTGTTCTATTGTGCATCATTCGAGGCATTGGAGCCGGTTGACCGGCATCCGATCCAAGAGAAAGCCGGCCATTGGCGCTGCCGACATTCTGGTATGTGGAATACCAGCCTCTCTCGGACGTGTCGGCTCGTCAAGAGCGAGATACAGAAAAATCGATTCCGCAACGCAGCAAACAGGGATTATTTTCAAGATGTCATCAAATCGAACAAAGTTCGATGTGAGCCATGCAATAGAAACAACACTAATGGTCGAACACCAATTCGCCATGCTCGTTCGTGCATATTACGTTACACGCGAACGGAAACCGCCCGGATCTCAAATCTGAGACAGGCAGACACGTCATTAGCTGGAAACGACGATCCGTGCAGTGGGTCAGTCCGTACGCCTGGATCCTGCCCCTGGGGATTCCCCACGCCACGGTCATCAGGCGACACCCATCGGTGGAATCGAGGGTGGCGCTCTTCCCGGTCCAGGCACCGGCACCATAGTTCTATTTCTTCCGTTGACAATAGGTATTCTGCATACCAGAGTCTTCCTCCAACAAGCGATCCCTGAGGGAGGCGACGCCATGGAAGCCAGCCAGTGGACCGGCAATGGCGCGGCCCGACTCCAGTATATCCGCATGGATCGGTCGGCGAGGGACGCATTGCGGTTGCTGCGCAGTCCTGGAGTCGAGGCCCTCGTCGTGATCGACGGTGATCGTCCGACAGATGGAGCCATCATCGGGATCGTCACCGAGCGTGAGATCTTCCGCGCCATGGCGGCGCGCGGTCTCGAAGCGCTGGACAACCTCGTTTGGATGCTGGCGAAAGAGGATTTCACCTCCGTCGACGTAGGAATGTCCCGTGCCGACAGGCTGAAGCAGTTCTGCGCCCACAAAACCGATCATCTCGCGGTGACGGATGGTTTCGTCCTCACAGAGGTCCAGAGCATCTGGAACTGCGTCGATGAGATGTCCGCAGGCGGTGGACCGGCCGAGGCCGGAGCATGAACGCGTATTCAGTGCCGGGATCGTAACCAACCCACAATTGTAGCCCCTGGTGCCGCAGACTAGGTTATGCGCAATCGATCTTCGCATTGTAGTATTGCAGCGCAAAACAAACGTATCGCAACCGCAGGACAAGATATCCTGCGCATGATCATTGACCCACACCCGTTTTGCATTCAAAATTTATCCAAGGTGCCCAGGCATTTCGGCCTTCGGACGAGGCGCGATTCAGACTGGGTATCGAGGCAGGGAGACGCTACGGGATCGTGCCGGTCGGCAACAGACCGGCCCTGCGCATCTCGTGGACAACAGGGTTAGCAGCGATGCGTTACTTGGCCATTCTTGAATGTCCCGTCATCTTCGGTGGTGAATCTCCCAATGGGATGACCAGCATGGACATGTGTCCCTCGGCTGGCATCACACGCGGTCTTATCAGCCGACATGTTAAAGTGATCGATTCCAGGGTCATCGCCGTCTGTATCTGGCAGAGCGAGTTCTGCGCCAAGCTGTTCTTCGACGCGGATTGGTACGATAAGGCGGGAGTCCTCTGGGGGGACCGCTATCAGCTGCGTCTCGAGGCCATTGACGAGGCAGCTGTCGCGTAAGTTCAGGCGAGCTGGATTTCTTGACGACGACGCCCGGCCGCCAGCGAAGGTGCTGAATCTCGGAGCGGTCGGTGATGTCCATCCCGGAGAGCAGAATCGCGGATCTGGCTGAGCCAAGGCCACGGGAAGAATACGGCCCTTGGAATCCGGGTCTCGAATCGAACCTGCCCAGGGCGTTCCTCGCCCTGGAGACGATCTACCGGCCCGACAATGTCGAGACCACCCTCGCGGACGCTCGCGAGATGATGGACGTTAGCGGGCTTCCGCTGATGCAACTGGTCCGGTTCCGGGCAGAGCGCCTCGTCGTCCACGAAGTTCTCATCCGTGTCATGGCCGACCTGTCGGTTCCGGTCGGCCGGACCTATGGCGATCTCGGAGTGAATTTCCGCGCCATGGTCGGCACCATCCTGCGCGACGGAATCGCGTCCCATGAGGATGAGATCTCCGACCTGCTCGACCGCGTTCGAAGCGATGCGACGCAGATCCTCGAGCGGGAACTCTCCGCGATGTTCCTGTCGAAAGGTCCGGAGAAACCGGTCAGGACACGGGCGTCCTTGTGGCAGACGATCCTCGGCTCGTCCGGACATGCAGGGTGCCGGGGGGAAACTCTCACACCGGAGCAGTCTGCACTCCTGCATCTCGACGCATGGCAAGCCCGATGTGCGGCAGCGCCTGAACCCATCGAGGCGGCGGCCTGCACGGCATTGCGTCAGGTGGTGACGAGTATCGTCAGCCGGCGCGGTTTCCTTATCCGCGACAAGGCACTTCTCTCACGTCTCGCCTGCACGCTCGTTTCGAACCAGCATGGCAGCACGCGGATCGGACAGCTGATCGAGCCATGGGTTCGCGATGTCGTCGCCAGCCAAAGCTACCATGTGTTGAAGGCCCAGATCCGGCCGGTAGTCATGAACGTCAAGGGTGCCTCGGCATCGGGCAAGAGCACGATCCGGCCCTATCAGCGGGCGCTTGCCGGGCGGCTCGGGCTCGATGAATCGGATTTCGCGGTGATCACGCCCGACGTCTGGCGCAAGTTCCTGCTCGATTACGACAGCCTCGGCCCGGCCCGGCGCTATGCCGGGACCCTGACAGGGCGAGAGGTCGAAATCATCGATCGCAAGCTCGACCGGCATATGGCGGTGAAGGCCGCCGAAGGCCGCATCTCGCATCTCCTCATCGACCGGTTTCGTTTCGACAGCTTCACCGTCGATGCCGGCGCCGAGAGCGGCAGCCAGCTCCTCACCCGCTTCGGTCACAGCGTCTACATGCAGTTCATGATCACGCCGCCGGAGGCGACGGTGGAGCGGGCTTGGAAGCGCGGCGAGCAGTTCGGCCGCTACAAGGCGGTGGAGGATCTGCTCGCCCACAATGTCGAAGCCTATACCGGCATGCCGCGCCTGTTTTTCACCTGGGCGCTGAGAACGGACAAGCAGGTCCATTTCGAGTTCCTCGACAACAGCGTGCCGGAGGGTGAGCGGCCGAGAACGGTTGCCTTCGGCATCAACGGCGCGATGACCATCCTCGACCTGAAATTCATTTTCGATATCGATAGGTACCGCAAGATCGATGTCTCCGCGCGGTCGGCCGACGAGGTCTATGCCGCCGCCGGCTCGATGGAAGCTCAACAGAACATGAGCTTCCTGCGCGATTGCGTTCGCCGGATGACGACGATCCGATTCGCCGATCACGGAACGGGGCGGGTCTATGCGCGGCTCGAAAGCAGCCGCCTGTCCCATCTCTCCGCGGACGCCGTCTCACGCGCGGCCGAGGACCCTGACCTGCACGCGGCCTTGGCCCTTATGGGCGTAGCGGACCAGTGTCCGGCCATCGCGGAACCAAGAGAATGGCTTCGACCGGAGGACACCCACACGCTGGGCCGATGGGGCGACGCGGCCAGGTCCTGACTGTCGGCCGGCGAATGCCTCTCAGTCCCGCGATCACATGAGAAAGTGCCTTTCGCGGATGCGCCCGACGCCGGCTCCCGGCGGCAACCAACTTCAGCATGCGTCTGAGACATGCCTGGTCGAAGGAATGTGATATATCAGTTTGCGCCGCACCATGGCATCACGATGTTGCAACGCGCCATCGGGAGCCCACCATGCTCGTCACCATCTTCGCCGCCGTTCTCTGCATGATCGCTCTTCAGGTCGTTCTCGTGGTGAAAGCCGCCGATCTCCTGTCGGTGCGCCCTGACAAGACCGGTTCCGAGAGCCGCGGTTACGTGGGAGGTTCGGCCGGACGCTTCACCGGCATTGCCTGATCGACTGCCCCTAAACGAAAGAGCGCGGCATCGGACCCGAGGCCGACACCGCGCTGAGTCGGGAGGAGTTTCACGTCGTGCACGCGAGCCGGGATGTTGAGACAATCGGCTCGCGCTTCGTTCAGGAGCGGATCATTCGGCGGCGATCCTCTGGACTGCGCCGATCGCCCCTGATTCCGAGATCTTGAGCCGGTCGTTCTCGGAATAGCCGAGGACGTCGCGCAGGATCTCGTCGGTATGCTCGCCCAGCAGGGGCGAGCGCTTGACTTCGACCTGACTCGCCGAAAGTCGGATCGGGTTTCCCACGGTCAAGTATTTCCCGCGCTCCGGATGGTCGACCTCGACCACGGTGCCGGATTTTCGCAGCGACTTGTCCTCCGCGATCTCCTTCATCGAAAGGATCGGGCCGCAGGGGACGTGCAGCGCGTTGAGCGTTTCCATCGCCTCGAACTTGGTCTTCGACATCGTCCAGGCTTCGACCCGCGTGAAGATTTCGTTCAGATGCGGCAGGCGCGCTTTCGGCGTCGCGTAATCGGGATGGGTCTTCCAGGTCGGCTCGCCGATGACGTTGCAGATCGGCTCCCAGACCGCGCCTTGTGCGATGAAATAGATGTAGGCGTTGGGATCGGTCTCCCATCCCTTGCACTTCAGGATGCGACCCGGCTGGCCGCCACCGGAATCGTTACCCGCGCGCGGCACGGAATCGCCGAAACCGATCCCCTCCCCGTACTGGCTGTATTCCTCGAGCGGACCGCGCTCCAGCCGCTGCTGGTCGCGCAGCTTGACCCGGCAGAGGTTGAGGACGCCATCCTGCATGGCGCAATCGACCTTCTGGCCAAGGCCCGAATGGGTCCGCTGGTAAAGCGCCGTGACGATGCCGAGGGCCAGATGAAGGCCGGTGCCGGAATCTCCGATCTGAGCGCCGGACACCATCGGGATATCGGTGCGGAACCCCGTGGTGGAGGCCGCACCTCCCACGCATTGGGCGACGTTCTCGTAGACCTTACAATTCTCGTAAGCACCCGGTCCGAACCCCTTGACCGAGGCGAGGATCATGCGGGGGTTGGCTTGGTGGATCGCCTCCCAAGTCAGACCCATCCGGGCGAGAGCGCCGGGCGCGAAGTTCTCCACGAGAACATCGCACTCCTTCACCAGACGCCACATCACCTCGATCCCCTTGGGGTTCTTGGTGTCGAGGGTGATCGACCGCTTGTTGTGGTTCAGCATCGTGAAATAGAGGCTGTCCACATCGGGAATGTCCTGAAGCTGCTGGCGTGTCGCGTCGCCAACGCCCGGACGCTCGACCTTGATCACGTCCGCGCCGAACCAGGCCAGGAGCTGGGTACA
Organism: Methylobacterium bullatum; assembly: GCF_014845095.1. Lineage (GTDB taxonomy): Bacteria > Pseudomonadota > Alphaproteobacteria > Rhizobiales > Beijerinckiaceae > Methylobacterium > Methylobacterium bullatum. The sequence goes on from NZ_NKUG01000040.1 coordinate 5,391, forward strand.
GGTCGGGCCGGATTGGACATGGGTGAAGTCGAGGATCTTCACGCCTTCGAGGGCATTCATAGGACTCTTCCGCGTTGAAGGGCGTTCGGCGGATATGGGCGCCGGCCGCTCCTGCATCGCTGACGCGGGAGCGGCCGGACGGACCGACGGCCTACTTCTTCTTTTTCACTGCGCTTTGCGGGTTGAGGCTGCCGATATTGCCGCTCTCGGTGCCGGCCTGGGGGTCGATCACTGCGTTGATGAGCGTCGGGCGACCCGAATCCATGGCTGCGTTGACGGCCTGGGAGAGCTCGTCCGGCGTCGTCGCGTTGACGCCCACGCCGCCGAAGGCCTCCATCATTTTATCGTAACGGGAATCCCGGACGAAGACCGTCGTTCCCGGATCGCGGCCGGTCGGGTCCGTATCGGTGCCGCGATAGATGCCGTTGTTGTTGAACACGACGATGCAGACCGGCAGGTTGTAACGGCAGATGGTCTCCACCTCCATGCCGGAGAAGCCGAAGGCGCTGTCGCCCTCGACGGCGAGGACGGGCTTGCCCGTTTCCACGGCGGCGGCGATGGCGAAGCCCATGCCGATCCCCATGATGCCCCAGGTGCCGACATCGAGACGCTTGCGCGGCTGGTACATGTCGATGATGCCACGCGCAAGATCGAGGGTGTTGGCGCCCTCGTTGACCAGGATCGCGTCGGGCCGCTCGGCGATGATGGTCTTCAGTGCGCCGAGCGCGCCGTGGAAGTCCATCGGCGTCGAGTTCTTGCGCAGCTTCGACGCCATCTTGCCGAGGTTCTCCTCCTTCTTGGCGGAGATGGCATCGGTCCAGGATGTCGGCGGGGCCTGCCAGTCTCCCTTCATGCCGTCGAGGAGCGCTGAGACGCAGGAGCCGATATCACCGACGATGGGGGCCACGATCTCGACATTGGAGTCCATCTCTTTCGGCTCGATGTCGATCTGGATGAACTTCTTGGAGCCGGGGGCGCCCCAGGTCTTGCCCTTGCCGTGGGAGAGCAGCCAGTTGAGGCGCGCGCCCACCAGCAGGACGACGTCGGCCTCCTTGAGGACGAGCGAACGGGCGGCACCCGCCGATTGCGGATGGGTGTCGGGCAGGAGGCCCTTGGCCATGCTCATGGGCACGTAGGGGATGCCACTGGTTTCCACGAGAGCCCGGACCTCGTCATCGGCCTGCGCATAAGCCGCGCCCTTGCCCAGAACGATGAGGGGGCGTTTGGCGCTCTTCAGGACATCGAGTGCGCGCTTGATCGCGGAGGGGGCCGGCAGCTGGGCCGGGGCCGCATCAATGACCTTGACCAGGGATTTGGCGCCGGCCTCGGCCTCCATCACCTGGGAGAAGAGCTTGGCGGGCAGGTCGAGATAGACACCGCCCGGGCGGCCGGACACCGCCGCGCGGATGGCACGGGCGACGGCGATGCCGATATCGGCGGCATGAAGCACGCGGAAGGCCGCTTTGCAGAGGGGCTTGGCGATGGCGAGCTGGTCCATCTCTTCGTAATCGCCCTGCTGCAGGTCGACGATCTCGCGCTCGGACGAGCCGGAGATGAGGATCATCGGGAAGCAATTGGTGGTGGCGTTGGCGAGCGCCGTCAGACCGTTGAGGAAACCGGGGGCCGAAACCGTGAGGCAGATGCCGGGCTTCTTCGTGAGGAAGCCCGCGATGGCGGCCGCATTGCCGGCATGCTGCTCATGGCGGAAGGAGATGACACGCATGCCCGCAGCCTGGGCAAGACGACCGAGATCGGTGATCGGAATACCGGGAACACCGTAGATCGTATGAATATCGTTGAGCTTCAACGCATCGATGACGAGATGAAAGCCATCGGTGAGCTCAGGCTCCGCCGAAACGTCGACATCGATTCTCTGGGCCAAAGCGGACATCGTGTTCTCTCCCTGGTTCTTTGCTGTTTTGTTATGATTTGTGACCCGCTGGGCAGGCGAGCCGATGAGGTGACGTCCCCATCGTGGGGCAGCGGGGGCGTCCACGGCCGCACGTCTCGGCGAACCCGTATTTTTCTTAAGTCAGACCGAAAAAATTATGACCTCCTCAAGCAAACAGCTCATGCTTATCTTGAAGACCGTCCGTAAACCTCCCGACCGAAGGGCTACGGAACGTAATGCGTTATAATGCGTGTCCCTACGTCGACAGCGTGCTGTGATGCCACCGCCAATCCGCCGAAGCCTCATCACGACCGCGCTCAGGCCGCGTTACAGTCGGATAACCCTCCGCATCTCTCGACAATTGGTGGCATACCAAATACCAACTGTCAAACGGTTTTGCATGATCTTGCCGGTTTGGTCGGGCTTCAGCGAATTCGCGGCACTGAAACGAACGAGACGATGGCGAGTGCGGCATCGACGCGGCTCCAACGACCGAATGCATGTCCTCCGGATTGCTAGGACAAGAGATGCCACTATTCTTGTGTTGAAGGATTTCTTTGCCCCGAAGCGTTCCTTGTATTTCGAACGCGGGTTTGGCATGCTTCACACCAAGTGTGCTCGACCCTGTGTGCGAGTTGAAATCATTCTAGGTGTCGAAAATGGTTAAGACGGATACGTTTCAAGTAAAGCCCATCGTTGCGACTTCGAGCTTGCGTGCATTGGCCTACGACGCGCTCAAGGAAGCAATCACGAATATGAACATCTATAATCAGCGCGAGGAGGTGAGGCTCGACGAGAGGAAGCTGTCTCTCAACCTGGGAGTGAGCCGCACCCCGGTGCGCGAAGCGCTGACGGTACTCGAGCAGGAAGGTTTCGTACGGTTCGAGGCCCGGCGCGGCGTCTTCGTGATCAAGAAGTCGAAGAAGGAGATCGTCAGCATGATCCAGGCCTGGTCGGCCCTGGAGAGCATGGCCGCTCGCCTCGCGTGCGAGCGAGCCACAGACGAGCAGTTACACTGCCTGCGCGAGCATTTCCCGGAATTTTACGAGGGTCGTCCGTCGGATCATCTCGACGAGTATTCGGAAGCCAATATCCGCTTCCACCAGAAGATCATTTCGCTGGGCCAGTGCGACGTCATCAAGGACATCACCAGCAATCTGCTCATGCACGTTCGCGGCATCCGCAACACGGCCATGCGTCAGGGCGACCGTGCCGCCAACTCGATCAAGGAACACGTGGCGATCATCAAGGCGCTCGAGGCGCGCGACGCGGAACTTGCCGAACGCCTGGTGCGTGAGCACGGCCTCGGGCTCGCCAGCCATGTGGAGAAGTACGGCGACTATCTCGACTGAGCGGCATCGTCGCCGGTTTCCGGTCGCTGCGACCGCCAATGTCGGCGAACGAGACGAAACAGCCGGCTTCGGTCGGATCGAAGCGTCTGTATCGGCTCGCCGATCCGTCGCAGTGATCGAAACGAATCCCCGATTCTCCGGCGAAGCCATCGACCGGTGGCACCGTCGCTATTGAACCACCACGCCGAGGCGATCGGCCCTCGCGGTGGGATGTCGTCGGGATGGAGCGGACTTGCGAGGCGCGAACCGCCAGCCGGGCTCCGGCGCCGGGATGCCGGCGAATGTCCGCCCAGGAACAAACTCTACCACCGCGTTAACGGAACCCTTGCAGAACACTTCCAGAACGTCTACCGTGTTCGTGTTTTGTTTCAGCGGCGTTAGTCGCGGCCATTGGCTTCAGTGGAAGAGTGATCTGTATGTTGACGCGTAAGCAGCTGGATCTTCTCCAATTCATTCAGCAACGGATGCAGGGGAGTGGTGTCCCGCCCTCGTTCGACGAGATGAAGGATGCGCTCGATCTCAAGTCGAAATCGGGTATCCACCGGCTGATCACGGCCCTCGAAGAGCGCGGGTTCCTGCGGCGCCTGCCGAATAGGGCCAGGGCGATCGAGGTGATCCGGATGCCCGAAAGCCTGACCGGCGCCCCCGCGCCGAAGCCGGCTCCCGCCGGCGAAGTCCGCCGCTTTACGCCCAGCGTCGTCGAGGGCGGACGGTCCAAGGCGACGCCATCCATGCGCCCGCCTACGACCCAGGCTCAGGACGAGAGCGGACGGGCCATCACCATCCCGGTCATGGGTCGGATCGCGGCCGGTACGCCGATCTCGGCGATCCAGAACCAAAGTCACTCGGTCACGCTGTCTCCCGACTTCCTATCGGGGGGCGAGCATTATGCCCTCGAGGTGCGCGGCGATTCGATGATCGAAGCGGGTATTCTCGACGGCGATCTGGTGGTGATCAAGAAGCAGGACACCGCGAATACGGGAGACATCATCGTGGCCCTCATCGACGATGAGGAAGCCACTCTGAAACGCCTGCGTCGTCGCGGTTCCTCCATCGCCCTGGAGGCCGCCAACCCCGCCTATGAGACGAGGGTGCTGGGTCCCGACCGTGTACAGATCCAGGGTCGCCTGGTCAGCCTCGTCCGCCGCTACTGAGGCCGGTCCGAGGGTGTGTCCGGCAATGGATCGCCTTCGTCGATCTCGGGATCCTGTAGTTTCGCGGTCTCGGCCGGTGTCGAGGGCACAGGCGAGGCCTCGGCCATGACCCGCCGCCACGGAGGCCGGACGTTCGGCGAGCGTGCCGATGTCGCGACAGGACCGTCCGGCCCGAAGCGAACTGCTGTCGCCCCCCGCTCCGCCAGGAACGCCCGATCGACGATGAGGCCGGCGCGGCATCCTTTGGGAGCGTCGCGGCGGGCTATGATGATGCTTGCCCTCTCACAATCCTCGGTAAAGGCTCGCTTGTCCTTGACGAGCGCCACGATGCGCCGTGTCTCCGTCCCTGCGGTGCAGCCGACCGCATCGCAACGGCCTTTCGTGGAGACGGATACGGCACCGGCCTTCCGAGAATCGCCGTCCGCCTTGAGCCATTGTTCGAGGACGAAGGCGGGCGGGTTTCCGAGGATTGCGAGCCGGCCGTCTGGGTCGCGCAGGGCCGCGCCCCCACCCTCCCGGTCGATATAGAGGTCGTAGCGAGGTGGCGTGGCGGCGAGCGCGATGCCGAGGGCGGCCGGAGCGAGGCCGATCCAGCGCAGCCCCGACACGGGGAGCGTCAGCAGGAGCAGGGCGAGGGCCAGCAGGCAGAGGGCCGTGCTGCCATAGGCCGGCACGACGAGGGTGGCGTGGCCAAACCCGCTGATCCACCCGGAGATCGTGAGCATCCCCCGTACCGCGAGCCCCATCGCCCACCAGACCGGCTGATCGAGGGCAAAGGGATAGGCGAGGATTCCGAGCACCGCCGCCGGCATCACCGCCAGAGATACGAGGGGCAAGGTCAGCGCGTTGCCGACGATGCCGAACGGCTGGACGGTCTGGAAATGATAGGTCGCGAACGGCGCCGTCGCGATCTGGGCGACCATGGTCGTCGCCAGGGTGCCGAGGACCGCGACGGCGAGGAACCGCCATGCGCGGGCCAAGAGGCTGGCGCCTTCGCGTGGCGGCATCCAGCGATTGAGCGTGCCCGCGCAGGCGATGAGGCCGGCCACCGCGCCGAAGGACATTTGGAAGCTCGGGCCGAGTAGCCCGTCGGGCTCGCGCGCGAGGGCGATCAGCGCGGCCAGGGCGAGGTTGCGCATGCTGAGCGCGGGACGATCTACGAGGATCGCGCCCAGCATCACGAGGGTCATGATGAGCGATCGCTCGGCGGCGATGTCCCAGCCCGAGAAGACGCAATAGGCGGTGACGCCGACCATGGCGAAACCGGCGGCGATCTTCTTGATCGGCCAGATGAGGGCGAGGCCCGGGACGAGGGCGAGGAGCGCGCGAACGAGCCAGAACACCACTCCGGCAGCGAGTACCATGTGGAGCCCGGAAATCGAGACCACGTGGTAGATCCCCGCCGCGCGCAGGACATCGTTGGTCTCGGCATTGATGAGGCCGCGCTTGCCCGTCACCAGGGCCGCCGCCACCGCGCCGGCCTGCCCGCCATTGGCATCGGTGATCCGGCGGGTCAGCGCGTTGCGCGCATCGTCCACGGCAGCGGCGAGCGAGACCTGCCAGGGCAAGGGTCTCGGCGGAGGCTTCACCTCGATCTTGCCCACGAGGGAGCCGACTGCGCCGATCCCGCGAAAGTAGGCATCGCGCGCGAAATCGTATCCGCCGGGCCGGGCCGCCTCGGGCGGGGGCAGGAGCCGCGCCATCGCCGAGATGTAATCGCCGGGCTTCAGGGAGAGCGCCTTTTTGTACGACACGCGAACCCGCGTCGGCCGGCGATCCGGGGTCAGGGTGCCGAAACTCTCCACGAGGACGATGAGCCGCGCACCGACCTCCCGCTCGTCGAGGGCTTCCACGAGGCCGGTGAGCGGCGCGATGGTCGTCCGGGCCAGGACGGGCGCCGCCACGATCCGCAGGCGCAACACAGCGGCCGAGAAGCCGAGGAAGGACGCGGCGAGTCCGAGAACCAGAGCGAGGGCGACGGGCCTTGAACCGAGGAACGGTACGGCGGCCGAGAGGGCGAGCGCCACGAGGAGCGGTGCCGCCAGCGATGGCTCGCCGTTGGTGGCGGTGAAACAGACGAGAATGCCGAGGCCGAATGCGACGGCGAGCCACGGAAACAGGCGGCGCTGTTCGGATTCCTCCGCGAGCCCGCCGGCGAACCAGCGTTTTGCCGCCTCTACCATAGCCGACGGGGATCGCGGTCGGGCCAGGCCCGCAAACGTCGCGCCCTTTGCTCGCGCGCTGGCCTGGGCCATCTGCCGCTGCGTCTCCCTCAGGGCTCACCCTTTTGGAGAGAGCCCGCACGAGCGGCACCGCCTCCGCCTCGCGACTCGGCGCCACGTTTTCTTAACGTCACCGCAAACGCATGCTACATGCGCCGATCCGGGCCGGTCGATCCGCCCTCCCACCTTCACGCACAAGTTTAGCCGCCCGATGTCGTCACCCGTCGTTACGCGTTTTGCCCCCTCCCCCACGGGGTACCTGCATATCGGGGGAGCGCGCACGGCGCTCTTCAACTGGCTCTATGCCCGCCATTTCGGCGGTCGCATGCTGCTGAGGATCGAGGATACCGACCGGGAGCGCTCCACCCAGGGCGCCATCGACGCGATCCTCGAAGGGTTGCGCTGGCTCGGCCTGGATTGGGACGGAGACGTCGTATACCAGTTCGCCCGCGCGGATCGGCACCGCCAGGTCGCGGAAAGCCTGCTCGCCTCGGGCAACGCCTATCACTGCTATGCGACGCCGGACGAGCTCACCGCCATGCGCGAGGCCGCGCGCGCCGAAGGCCGCCCGATGCGTTACGATGGCCGCTGGCGCGACCGCGATCCGGCCGAGGCACCGGCCGGTGTTAAGCCGGTGATCCGCCTGCGCGCTCCGTCCGACGGCGAAACGGTGGTGGAAGATCAGGTCCAGGGCCGCGTGACCTGGGCCAACAAGGATCTCGACGATCTCGTCCTGCTGCGCTCCGACGGTAACCCCACCTACATGCTCGCCGTCGTCGTCGACGATCACGACATGGGCGTGACCCACGTGATTCGCGGTGACGACCACCTCACCAACGCCGCCCGGCAGGGACAGATCTACGACGCGCTCGGCTGGTCCGCGCCGATCATGGCGCATATCCCGCTGATCCACGGGGCTGACGGCGCCAAACTGTCGAAGCGTCACGGAGCACTCGGTGTCGACGCCTATCGCGACCTTGGCTACCTGCCTTCGGCCTTACGCAACTACCTCGTCCGCCTGGGCTGGAGCCATGGCGATCAGGAGGTGTTCTCGACCGAGGAGATGATCGCCGCCTTCGACCTGAAGTCGATCGGCCGCTCGGCTGCCCGATTCGATTTCGCGAAGCTCGAGAATCTCAACGGGCTCTACATTCGCGGGGCGGACGATGCCGTGCTGATCGATGCGATCGAGACGATCCTTCCGGTGCTCGCTCCCGATCGCGGATTGCCCACCGCTTTGTCGCCCGAGCTTCGTGCCAAGCTCGGCGCGGCGATGCCCGGTCTCAAGGAGCGCGCCAAGACCCTCGTGGACCTCCTCGACAGCGCCTATTACCTCACCGCGTCGCGTCCCCTCGGCCTCGACGACAAGGCGAAGGCCCTCCTGAGCGAGGAAGCTCGCCAGCGTCTCGCGGCGATCCTGCCGGCCCTCGCCGACCTGCCGGAATGGAACGCGGCCAGCACGGAGGGCGCGGTGCGCCGCTTTGCCGAGGAAAACGCGCTCAAGCTCGGCCTGATCGCCCAGCCATTGCGGGCCGCGCTCACGGGGCGCGCGACCTCTCCGCCGGTCTTCGACGTCATGGCCGTGCTCGGACGCGAGGAGTGTCTGGGGCGCCTCGGAGATCAGGCATCCTCGACCTGATCACAGACGCTCGACGGGTGACAGATCGGCCCGGTTTTCGCTTGCGCGGCCGAGTGGCGAGGGGGATCGGTTGTAGGCGGTGTGCCGATCCGCTAACCCGATAGGTGTGTGAGCACCTGCAGCAAAAGCCTGTTCGTGCGCGCCGGTCCGAAGTGGCGGATGTCGCCATTCGGGCCGGCGCTACCCTCTGCCAAGGTCTGCCTTCTGCCAAGAAAGGGTCCACGTCTCCATGAGCGCCACCAGCACGATCTCCGTGGGCGACAACCAAGTCGATCTTCCGATCAAGACCGGTACGATCGGACCCGACGTCATCGACATCGGCAAGCTCCACGCCAAGACCGGCATGTTCACCTTCGATCCCGGGTTCACCTCCACCGCGTCCTGCGAATCGAAGATCACCTATATCGACGGCGACGCCGGCGTCCTCCTGTATCGCGGCTATCCCATCGAGCAGATCGCCGAGCAGGGCGACTTCCTCGAGACGTGCTACCTGATGCTGTTCGGTGAATTGCCGACGCCCGCCCAGAAGGCGGATTTCGACTACCGGGTCACGCGCCACACCATGGTGCACGACCAGATGAACCGCTTCTTCCAGGGATTCCGCCGCGACGCCCACCCGATGGCGATCATGGTCGCCTGCGTCGGCGCGCTGTCGGCGTTTTACCACGACTCGACCGACATCTCGGACGACAAGCAGCGCATGATCGCCAGCTTGCGCATGATCGCCAAGATGCCGACGCTCGCGGCGATGGCTTACAAGTATTCAATCGGCCAGCCCTTCGTCTACCCGAAGAACGACCTCGATTACACCTCGAACTTTCTGCGGATGTGCTTCGCGGTGCCGTGCGAGGAGTTCGTCGTCAACCCGATCTACGCACGCGCGCTGGACCGGATCTTCATCCTCCACGCCGATCACGAGCAGAACGCCTCGACCTCCACCGTGCGTCTGGCCGGCTCGTCGGGCGCCAACCCCTTCGCCTGTATCGCCGCCGGCATCGCCTGCCTGTGGGGGCCTGCGCATGGCGGCGCCAACGAGGCGGCGCTCAAGATGCTGGAAGAGATCGGCACACCCGACAACGTGGCGAAATACGTCGCCAAAGCGAAGGACAAGAACGACCCGTTCCGTCTGATGGGCTTCGGTCACCGGGTCTACAAGAACTACGATCCGCGCGCCCGCATCATGCAAAAGACGACGCATGAGGTTCTCAGCCAGCTTGGCATCAAGGACGATCCGCTGCTCGAAGTCGCCGTACAGCTCGAGCAGATCGCCCTGAAGGACGAGTACTTCATCGAGAAGAAGCTCTACCCGAACATCGATTTTTATTCCGGCATCACCCTCAAGGCGATGGGCTTCCCGACCTCGATGTTCACCGTGCTGTTCGCGCTCGCCCGCACCACGGGCTGGATCGCCCAATGGGCCGAGATGATCGAGGATCCCTCGCAGAAGATCGGCCGCCCGCGCCAGCTCTATATCGGCCCGGACAAGCGCGAATACGTGCCCATCGGCCAGCGCGGCTGAGGCGTTCATTCAAGCAGTCCGCCGTATCCGACCTCGCTTTCGAAGCGAACGTCACGGAGCGACATGATCTGGTGCAGCAGCAATGAACCGAAGGCGGGGTGGCCAGATAGGCTTCCCCGCTTTTTTTGTGGCCCTCCCCACGACATGAGCCGTCCGAAGAGCGAGGCCTGATCGATCATTGATCAATCGGGCAAACAAAAAGGCCGCCCTCTCGGGCGGCCTTTTTCGTCTCGGTGATGATCCGGTGGGATCAGCGCGAATAGAACTCGATCACGAGGTTCGGTTCCATCTGGACCGGGTAGGGAACTTCGCTGAGGCTCGGCACGCGGGTGACGCGAGCGGTCATCTTGGCGTGATCCACCTCAATGTAGTCCGGCACGTCACGCTCGGCGAGCTGCGAGGCGACGACGACGATCTCGAGCTGCTTCGACGAATCCTTCACCTCGATCACGTCGCCCGGCTTCACGAGGAAGCTGGCGATGTTCACGCGACGGCCATTCACCTTGACGTGGCCGTGGTTCACGAACTGGCGGGCAGCGAACGGGGTCGGCACGAACTTGGCGCGGTACACCACGGCGTCGAGGCGACGCTCCAGCAGGCCGATCAGGTTCTCGCTCGAGTCGCCGCGCAGGCGGATCGCCTCGGCGTAGTAGCGGCGGAACTGCTTCTCGGTGATGTTCGCGTAGTAGCCCTTGAGCTTCTGCTTGGCACGCAGCTGCGTGCCGAAGTCGGACATCTTGCCCTTGCGGCGCTGGCCATGCTGGCCGGGGCCGTACTCGCGGCGATTGACGGGGCTCTTCGGGCGGCCCCAGATGTTCTGGCCCATACGGCGATCGAGCTTGTGCTTCGCCTGAATACGTTTTGACATCGCGGTTCCTCTCAGCGAGTGAGATTGGTCGAGGAACGCGCCCTCCTCTTTCCGAAGCGGCCCGGGGCCGAAGCGGAACGACAGAGCGGACATTGCCGCTCACGGGTGCGCTTGAAAAAGCTGCGGGGCCCCTCTCGGAGCCCCGTAACTGAGCGGTGCATAGGCGAGAGAGGCCCGGAGGTCAATGCCGAGGCGGCAACGCATCTATTGCAGAGCGAGCGGCATCATCTCCACGGCGACATCGCCGACGCCCCTGGCATCGAGAGAGCGACGCAGGGAGGGCGTGATGCCGGCACCGCTGGTGAAGGCCGTCAGCCCCGGAGGGATGTCGTCCAGGGGCTTGCGCCGGGATGGACCGAGAAGCTGCGTGACCCGGCGGGCGATGGCCGGGGCCGGATCGATCCAGGTCACCTCCCAGGGGGCGAGGCGCTGGAATCGCGTGAGCAGCAGGGGATAATGGGTACAGGCGAGGCAGACCACGTCCGTACGTCGCCCGTCCTCGCGCTCGACGAAGCATGGGGCGATCTCGGCGGCGATCAACGCGTCGTCGACCGGGCGGCCCGCGAGTTCGGCCTCGGCATAGGCCGCCAGATTCGGCGATCCGACCAGGGTGACCGCACAGGCGCCCGCATAAGTCTCGATGAGGTCGTGGGTATAGGGCCGCGCCACAGTGCCAGGCGTCGCCAGGAGGCTGATCCTGCGCGAGCGTGTCGCCTCCGCCGCCGGCTTGATCGGCGGCACGACGCCGACGAACGGTGTCGAAAAGCGCGCCCGGAGTGCAGGAAGCACCAGGGTCGACGCCGTGTTGCAGGCGATCACGACGAGATCGGGGCCGTGGCGTAGGAGAAGTCTCTCCATCACCGTCAGGACGCGGGCGACGAGGATGGATTCCGATAGACGCCCGTAGGGAAAGGCGGCGTCATCGGCGGCATAGACGTAACGAGCGTCGGGCCGGGCGCGCCTCACTTGTTCGAGAACAGTGAGGCCGCCAAGACCGGAATCGAACACGAGAATGGTTGGGGTCGGCCGGATTTCAGCCGCCAGGGCCGCCGTCATCACTCCTGCCATCAGATCGATCCGCATACGAGCCTTGCCTGGACACTGTGCGTGGATGGAGGAGTGTCGGGCCGGCAGGGTTAAGGCCGTGTCACTGAGGCATGAAAAAGGCCCGGCATTTTTCGCCCATGCGCGCCGCGTCGATGGGCGCAGGCGAACGGCCGTTGCCGAATGGCGGCGGGGCCATATTTCCGCATCATGGATGCGAGTGGAGTGATCGACATGGCAGCGACGGCGGCAATCCGCGAGACCTCGCATCGTCAGACGGAAAGCGCGGCATTCCCGCCGCCAAACGTCTCGGAAAGGCCGGTGGATCGCGCGGCCTGGATCAGGGCCTTCCGCGCCGTGCGTGACGAGACAGAGCGCCGCGCCGCGCCGCTATCGCCGGAGGACCAGCAGATCCAGTCCATGGCCGATGCCAGCCCGACGAAGTGGCACCGGGCGCATACCACGTGGTTCTTCGAGCAGTTCCTCCTGCGCGATCACGTGCCCGGCTACCGCATCTACGACGAGCGGCTGCACTACCTCTTCAACTCCTATTACGTCGCCGCAGGCCCCCGCCAGCCGAGAATCATGCGCGGTCTCATCACACGGCCGACCGCGGACGAGGTCGCCGGTTACCGCACCCATGTGGACTGTGCAATGGAGGGCCTCCTGGCGGATTCGACCGAGGCGACCCTCGACACGGTGCTGTCGATCCTGGAGATCGGCCTTTATCATGAGCAGCAGCATCAGGAGTTGCTCCTCACCGACATCCTCCATGCCTTCGCGCAGAACCCCCTGAGCCCCGTCTACGATGCCGGATGGCGTTTTCCTCGTCCTGTATCGCGGGGCGGAACCGCCGAGTTGGATGGGAGGGTCGAGAAGATCGGGCATCAAGGCGACGGATTCTCGTTCGATAACGAATCCCCACGCCATGAGACGCTGATCCTGCCGTGTCGGATCGACAGGGGCCTCGTCACTAACGCGCAATGGCTCGCCTTCATCGAGGATGGCGGCTACGCGCGGCCCGAACTCTGGCTCTCGGATGGCTGGCTCGCGGTGCAGGCGGAGGGCTGGGAGTCCCCCGGCTACTGGCAGCGCAATGAGGCCGGGCAATGGTCGAGCATGACCCTCGCCGGACAGGCCAGTATCGACCCGGCCCTGCCCGTCACCCACGTGAGCTATTTCGAGGCGGATGCCTTTGCCCGATGGGCGGGGCGCGATCTGCCCACCGAGTTCGAATGGGAGATCGCCGCCAAGGAGGGTCTGCTCGACGACGCCTTCGGCCTCGTCTGGCAATGGACCCGTTCTGCCTATTTGTCCTACCCAGGCTACAGGCCGGTGTCCGGTGCGCTCGGCGAATACAACGGAAAGTTCATGTCGAACCAGTTCGTCCTGCGCGGCTCTTCCGTGGCCACCTCCGAAGGTCATGCCCGGATCGGCTATCGAAATTTCTTCTATCCGCACCAGCGCTGGCAGTTCACGGGGCTACGGCTGTCGAACTATCGCGACTGATCTCCGTTTCCCTCTCCCGCGATACCTTACGTCCTTCGGCGTTCCTCGGAGACTTGCCCGTGACCATCAACCCCGTCTTCACGGACGCCACCCCCGTCTCCTCCGTCACTCCGGAGCAGCAGTTCCTCGACGACATCCTCGTGGGGCTCTCGGCGGAGCAGAAATTCATTCCGGCGAAGTATTTCTACGACGAGATCGGCTCCGACCTGTTCGAGGCGATTACCCGACAGCCGGAATATTATCCGACCCGCACGGAAATCGGTATCCTCGATGCGTCGGGGCCGGACATCGCATCGCTTCTTCCTTCACGAGCGAACCTCGTGGAATTCGGTAGCGGCTCGACGGTGAAGGTCCGGCGGCTTCTCGTCCATCTCACGGATTTGGCCGCCTACGTTCCGGTTGACGTTTCGGAGAACTTCCTACGAAGCGAAGCCGAAACCCTGTCGCGGGACTTCCCACAACTGTCGATTCAGCCGGTCGCGGCGGATTTCACCCGGCCCTTCACTCTCCCCGACGGGCTCTCCGATGGCGCTGTAGCGGGGTTCTTCCCAGGCTCGACCATCGGCAATTTCGAGCCGCCTCAGGCCGCTCATCTCCTTGCCCATTTCGGGCGGGTTCTCGGGCCTGGAGCATCCTTGATTGTCGGCGTCGATCTCGTAAAGGACAAGACGGTGCTGGATGCGGCCTATGACGATGCGGCTGGCGTGACGGCGCGTTTCAACCTCAACCTGCTCGATCGGATCAATCGCGAACTCGGTGCCGATTTCGACCGATCGGCCTTCGCCCACCGGGCCTATTTCGCACCTGAGGCGTCGCGGATCGAGATGCATCTCGTGAGCTTGCGCGCCCAGGACGTGTCGCTCGCGGACCGCCGCTTCAGCTTCGCGGGTGGAGAGACGATCCACACCGAGAACAGCTACAAGTACACGATCGACGGCTTCCGCGCCCTTGCGGCTCAGGCAGGATGGAAGGTTGCGAAGAGCTGGACCGATGCCGAGCGCTTGTTCTCGGTCCATGCCCTCACCCGATAAGGATCAAGCCTTCTTCTCAAGCATCTGCTTGACCTGCATCAACTGGTCCCAGACCGTGCCCGGAGTCGTTCCGAGCACGTCGAATCCGGCGCTGATCCCCCAATAAATTCCGTAGCAGATGATCGGAACGAGGATCCAACCCAGGATTTCCTCGCCCCGGCGCCGCCGTACACGACGACGCCGTCGCTCTTCGCGCCGGGTCAGTTTCTGCGGGCGGGCCGCGACATGCGTGCCCTGGCTGGAGAGCGGTGTCAGGGGGCCCTCTTGCAGATCGCTCATGGATACTCCCCTGTCATCGCGAGTGGCTTCAACGATCCCACTCCAACCTTTCCCGCACCGGCATGAGCCGTGACGGGAAATCGAAGTCTGTGACGTTGCTCGGCGAGCCCCTCGCAGGTGTCACGGCCGAACATGCGCTGATGCATTTACTCAAAGGCGCTAGCTAGCGACCGAGCCCGCGCATGTCGACAGCAGGACCGCGCATTTTCAGCCCGAACGCGAACGGGGCGCGCCTCCCTCGTAAGGAAGACGCGCCCCGTTCGGCAGAGCTTCGGTGCGATCAGGCCCGGACGAGAGGAACTTTCGGTACCGTGCGGACACCGCCCGAACCACCCTTGTCGTCCTTCTTCGCCTCTTCCTTCTTTCGCGGAGCGGCCTTGGCCCGGCTGCGCTTGCGCTTGCCGCCGGCATTGGTCACGTCCTTCTCCGGTTTCGGTGTCACGGGTCCGGCCGGGAACTCGAAGGCCAGCGCGTCTTTTTGCGCCAGCGTCACACCTTCCTCGGCCTTCTTCAGCACAACCCGAACCGCGCCGCCATCCTTGAGGCGTCCGAACAGGACTTCATCGGCGAGCGGCGTCTTGATCGTGGTCTGGATCAGGCGCGCCATGGGCCGGGCACCCATCGCCTCGTCGTAACCGTTCTCGGTCAACCACTCGCGCGCCTCGTCCGAGAGTTCGATGGTCACGTTGCGGTCGGCCAGCTGCGCCTCGAGCTGGAGCACGAACTTGTCGACAACCTTGGCCACCACGTCCTTCGGCAGATGTCCGAACGAGATGATCGAGTCGAGGCGGTTCCGGAATTCCGGCGCGAAGAGCTTGTTGATCGCCTCGACGTCGTCTCCCGTGCGCTTGGCCTGGGTGAAGCCGTAGGCCGACTTCGCCATGTCCGATGCGCCCGCATTCGTCGTCATGATGATGATGACGTTGCGGAAATCTACCTGCTTGCCGTTGTGATCGGTGAGCTTGCCGTGGTCCATCACCTGCAACAGGATGTTGAAGAGGTCGGGATGGGCCTTCTCGATCTCGTCCAGCAACAGCACGCAATGCGGATGCTGGTCGATCCCGTCAGTGAGCAGCCCACCCTGATCGAAGCCGACATAGCCGGGCGGAGCGCCGATGAGACGGCTGACCGTGTGGCGCTCCATGTATTCCGACATGTCGAAACGGATCATCTCGATGCCGAGTGACGAAGCGAGCTGCTTGGCCGCTTCCGTCTTGCCGACACCGGTGGGCCCGGCGAACAGGTACGAGCCGATCGGCTTGTCCGGATCGCGCAAGCCGGCGCGCGCCAGCTTGATCGCCGAGGTGAGAGCCTCGATGGCATCCGTCTGCCCGTAGACAACGCGCTTCAGGTTCTCGGTAAGGTTCTTGAGAACCGCGGCATCGTCCTTCGAGACGGTCTTTGCCGGGATACGTGCCATCGTCGCGATGGTCGCTTCGATTTCCTTCACACCAATCGTCCGCTTGCGGCGAGCTTCCGGCACAAGCATCTGCGACGCGCCGGTCTCGTCGATCACGTCGATCGCCTTGTCCGGCAACTTGCGGTCGTTGATGTAGCGCGCAGACAACTCGACGGCGGCTTTCACGGCCTCGGTCGTGTATTTGAGTTTGTGAAACTCCTCGAAATAGGGCTTGAGACCCTTCACGATCTCGATGGCGTCCGGGATCGACGGCTCGTTGACGTCGATCTTCTGAAACCGGCGCACCAGGGCGCGATCCTTTTCGAAGTACTGACGGTACTCCTTGTAGGTGGTCGAGCCGATGCAGCGGAGCGAGCCGTTGGCCAAAGCGGGCTTGAGCAAGTTCGACGCGTCCATCGCACCGCCGGAAGTCGCGCCGGCGCCGATGACGGTGTGTATCTCGTCGATGAAGAGCACCGCGTTCGGGTGCGCCTCGATCTCCTTCATCACCTGCTTGAGCCGCTCCTCGAAGTCGCCACGATAGCGCGTGCCCGCGAGCAGGGTGCCCATGTCGAGGGAGAACACCGTTGCGTCGATGAGAACTTCCGGCACTTCCTTGTTGATGATCTTGCGCGCCAGTCCTTCGGCAATGGCGGTCTTGCCGACACCCGGGTCGCCCACGAGCAGCGGATTGTTCTTCTGACGGCGGCACAGGATCTGGATGGTGCGCTGGACCTCGCTCTCACGACCGATCAGCGGATCGATCCGGCCATCGCGTGCCTTCTTGTTGAGATTGACGCAGTAAGCCTCGAGCGCGTCGCCCTTCTTTTTAGTGCGGTTCTCCGTCTCCTCGCCGCTCGGACGCTCGGTGGAAGGCTCCTCCTCCGCGCCACGAACGGGCTTCGGCTCGGACGCGCCGGGACGCTTGGCGATGCCATGGCTGATGTAGTTGACCGCGTCGTAGCGGGTCATGTCCTGCTCCTGCAGGAAATAGGCAGCATGGCTCTCGCGCTCGGCGAAGATCGCTACGAGCACGTTGGCCCCGGTCACCTCTTCCCGGCCGGAGGACTGGACGTGGATGACCGCGCGCTGGATCACCCGCTGGAAACCCGCCGTCGGCTTGGCATCCTGGCGCCCATCGCCGATCAGGTTGGCGAGTTCGGTGTCCACATACTCGACGAGGCTGCGTTTCAGCGTGTCGACCTCGACGTTGCAGGCGCGCATGACGGCCGCGGCGTCCTGGTCGTCCACCAGGGCGAGGAGCAGATGCTCCAGCGTCGCATATTCGTGCCGGCGCTCGCCGGCGAGCGCCAGGGCGCGGTGGAGAGCTTGTTCTAGGCTGCGAGAGAAGCTGGGCAAAAGCGGGTCCTCGTGTGAAGTGCCTATTTTTTTTCCATGACGCACTGGAGAGGATGTTGGTGTTTGCGCGCGAAGTCCATGACCTGCGTCACCTTGGTCTCCGCCACCTCATAGGTAAAGATCCCGCACTCGCCGACGCCATTCTGATGCACGTGCATCATGATCTGGTAGGCATCGGCCTGTGATTTGTTGAAAAATTTCTCGACCACGTGCACGACGAACTCCATCGGCGTGTAATCGTCGTTGAGAAGGAGCACGCGGTACAGGCTCGGCCGTTTCGTCTTGGGCTTGGTCCGGGTGATGATCGCAGTCCCCGAGCGACCGTCGTCATTGCCGCCCGGTCCAATGGGATCGGCTGCGCGCGGCGTCGAAGGATCGTTAGGGATCGCGCCATCAAGCCCAGCGGTCGTGGTGGCGCCGCCGTGATCCGTATTGAGGGAGACCAGACAACGCATCGGGTCGTCGGACATCGGAATAGCATCGACCCCATTTTTGGTAGAGAAGCCCGGACGCGGATCGTGAGACCCCACCGGCTTCCCGACTGCACGCTGGCGCCGCGCGCCTGCTTCACCGTCAATCTATAGGCCGTTTCCCGACTTCGCCAGTCGCCTGCGCGCACTTGTCCGGTACGTGGCGCGGTGAACGCCTGCCGCCGGGCGGACTTTACCCGGCAATGCCGCGGGAAGGTGCGATGACGCACGAAAAAGGGCGACCGAGCCGTCGCTCGATCGCCCTTTGGCATATCTTTCCCGTCGTCGCCGGCTCCAACGCCGGACGGACGCTCAGTTGGTAGCGGGAAGCTTGATCTTGGTCAGGCCCTCGAGCGGCTTGCCGATCTCCTTGGCGAGCTCGGCATAAAGGCCGCCGACCAGCTTCGCTTGAGCGACCATGCGCTCGTAGGACGCCTTCATGAACTCGGCCTGGATTTCCATGGCGCTCTGAGGGGTCTTCGCCTCAGACAGCTTCTTCATCGTGGCGGTGCCATGCTCGAAGGACTGCTTGGTGAAGTCCGCCATCTCGGTGCCGACGGTCTGGTTCGTCCGGGCGACGAGCGACACGCTCTTCATCGCCGAATCGAAGCCGGACTTGTCGAAAGCGGGGATCTTGTCGAAGGGCTGGAAAGTCATGGGATGCGAGATACCCTTGCGGGCATTCCTCTGGGGCCGGATGTCGACAAGGCCGGTTCCCCGACCCGCGGAATCGACCAACGCCGTCTTTATGTGCATTGCACCATCGATCGTCAAGATTTATATTGCACCGCAGCGAAAGCGAGCAAATTGATGCCGAGGCATTAACCGGGCCGTAACCGCGTCGACCTAGCCTGATTGACAGATGTTGCGAGGGCACGGCGGCACGTTCGCCGGCCTTGCAGTGATGATGCAGTGCAAGCCGACCTCAGGGTCGGTTGTCGAGGACACCCCGTCGCGATGCGTAGCGTTCCGAGTCGCTCCCGGACGACCCATGGACTGCCGGCCCTGATTACGGCCGCAGCCGTTCTCACGGCCATCGCCTCGCCCGCCGATGCGCGTCGTGGGCACCATCACCGGGGCGGTGGAGGGGGCTACAACCCGCCCTACGCCGCCATGGTGGTCGATGTGAAGACGGGCCGCACCCTGCATGCGGTCAACGAGGATTCCCTCCGCCACCCGGCGTCGATCACGAAGGTGATGACGCTCTACATGCTGTTCGAACAGCTCGAGCGTGGCCGTTTCAACCTCGACTCGCCCCTGACCATCTCGGCATTCGCCGCCGCCCGGCCGCCGTCCAAGCTCGGTCTCCGGCCCGGCTCGACGATCGAGGTGGAGGACGCGATCAAGGCGATCGTGACGAAATCCGCCAATGACGTGGCCTGCGCCATCGGCGAGAACATCGCCGGCTCGGAGCCGAAATTCGCCGAGATGATGACCCGCAAGGCACAGGCCCTGGGAATGTCCCGGACCAACTACGCCAACGCCTCGGGCCTGCCCGATGCGGACCAGATCACCACGGCGCGCGACCTGACCATCCTCGCCCGGGCGATCCAGGACCGGTTTCCGCGCTACTACAAGTACTTTCAGACCCGCTCCTTCGCCTTCCGCGGCCGGGTCATCGGCAACCACAACCGGCTCCTGGGCAATGTCGAAGGCGTGGACGGCATCAAGACCGGCTACACTCGCGATTCCGGCTTCAACCTGATGACCGCCGCCAAGTCCGACGACCGCCAGATCGTGGCGATCGTGCTCGGCGGAAAGTCCGGTGCCAGCCGCGACCGCATCATGGCCGATCTCGTCCGGGCGAACCTGCCGCGCGCCTATGCCGGCAACCGCCAGGCACCGGCGGTGACGGAAGTCGCCGAGCGTGGCCGCCCGGCCGTGGTGGCGGACGCCACGTCGCGGACGCGCACTCAGGTCGCCTCGGCCGACGACGAGGAGATCGAGGTGGAGACCACCGCCTCGACCCAACCTCTCGACATCAGCCCGCGCCAGACCACGACCCCTGGAAGTGCCGGTGCCAAGTGGCGGAGCGGCGCCCTCCCGGCCTCGGCTCAGGCATATGCACCGAGCAGCGCACCCGCCGCTTTCCCCGGAACCAAGGCTTCGCCCAGCGGCAAGTCGGATGCACGTCTCGCATCGGTCGATGGCGCCCGGCCCGAGCCCGCCCCGAAGTCAGCGTCCACGAGCCGCGTCACGCCTACCGCCTGGGTGATCCAGCTCGGCGCCATGGACGACGAAGACAAGGCTAAGTCGATGCTTTCCGAGGCGCGCAGCCGGGCCGGAAGCGCCCTTTCCAAGGCCTCGCCCTACACGGTCAGGGTCGATCATGGCGGCGCCACCCTCTACCGGGCCCGGTTCTCGGGCTTCAGCGAGCAGGAAGCCGCGCAGGACGCTTGCTCGACCCTGAAGCGCAACGGCTTCAACTGCTTCGCCACGCGAAGCTGAAACCCGCCATCGTGACGGCTTAGCTTTTCAGAAGCTGGAAGCCCTCCTGACATCGGTGACGACGCCATTTGCGTCCTCGCCGAACCCAGTCGGCTGTTCGCCGGCCGGGTCCGATCGAGCATTTTTCTGGCAACGCGCGTGGAGTATCAGCGATGTCGGCTCACAAGCCTGTCTCGGGCCGCGTTGATGCGCGAAGCCCCCTCGACCGTTCCGCCCTGGTCGGGATGCCACCGTTTCATCAGCGTGCGATGAGCCGTGCGGATCTGCTGCAGGGTCGCCCCGCTCTGAAGCCCCAGGATCTGGTGGGCCTCCTCTTGCGTCATCGCCCCTGGATCCGGCGGACGGCGCGACCGCGCGTCGGAATCTCTCTCAGCGTCTTCACGCCCGGCGGCCGTTCTGCCGTCGAGATACGTCTGTAAACGGCGAGCGGCGATGCGGTCGACTTTGCGGCAGACGGCGAGGATCTGTATCAGCGCCGCTTCAGGAAGCTGCGACAGGCGCCGCCCGGCATAGGGACCGATCTGGACGATCCCGTCAGCGGTCCGCCCATCGGGCATCACCTCGAACAGCACGATCGTGGGCCGCGAGACGGATGCGCGCCTGAACAGGCCGCGAAGCCGGACGAGCACGGCGTCTACACCATCGAGGAACCAGAACGCGACGCCCCCGAACAGGATCGCGAGTTCGATCCGACCACGAACCGCAGCCACGCCGGCCAGGGCGAGCAAGACATAGCCGCCGATCCGTCTCGCCAGTCGCGGCGTGATCAGCCGACCCATGCGCCGGACGAGGTGGGGCTTGGCGGTCTTGGCGTACCACCACAGGACGAACAGGGCCGCGAGGGCGGCAAGGATGGTCATCGGCGCATGTCGTGGTCGAGCGTGACCCGTCCGCCGATCCTGACCTGGACATCGCCGATCCGGTGGAAACCGCCCTGCGTTCCCACCTGCTCGGCGCTGCGATCCGGACACGTGTCGCGCGGCGGGAGGCGCCCCCCCTCGGGAGCATCGTCGCGGCATAGGCGCCGCGACGCGTCCCTCGCTCCGGCCGGCATCACGCCGAGCACGAGCGCGACGCGGACGAGGGATCGGAACAGGCGGGCCTTCGTCGTCATTGCGGTGTCTTGCGTGTTGTCGTTCGGCGCGGTTTCAACCCTACTGCACCGGAAACGGCCTTTGTGACAGCCCGGCCTGGGAAAGCCTTATTGCCGCGTCTCTGCCACATCCGCCGTGATGACCTTCACCTTGCGGATGCGGCCGTCCCGCTCGACGGCGAGATCGACGGCCTTGCCGATGCCCGCCGCCTCCATCGCGGCGGTGAGATCGGCGAGGCGGTGCACCGGCTGACCGCCGGCTCCGACGATGACATCGCCGATCGTACCGGTCTGGACATCGACACCGCGCAATCCGGCCTCGGCGGCCGGCGATCCGCGCAGGACCCGCAGGACCACGACGCCGTCGATCCCGAGACGCGCGGCGGTCGCTTCCTGACCGGCGATGATGCCGATGCCCGGATTGCGGGTGCGGCCGTTGCGGATGAGTTCGGGCACGACCCGGTTCACCACGTCCACGGGGATCGCGAAGCCGATGCCGGCGCTGGCGCCCGAGGGAGAATAGATCGCCGTGTTGACGCCCACGAGTCGCCCCGCGGAATCGAGGAGCGGCCCCCCGGAATTGCCGGGATTGATCGCGGCGTCGGTCTGGATCACGCCGGACAACTCCCTCCCCTCCCCCGTCGGGAGGCGGCGACGAAGAGCGCTGATGACGCCCGTCGTGAGGGTATGGTCGAGGCCGAACGGGTTGCCGATGGCGAAGGCCGCTTGCCCGACCTTGAGATCCGCCGAGGTACCGATGGCCAGGGGCGGCGGAACGACACCGGTGCCGCCGAGGCGAAGCACGGCGAGGTCGTAGCTCGGCGCGGTCCCGACGATCGTCGCCGGGCGGACCTCCCCCGAGGATAGGCGGACGGACACCGAGCCGCCTCGCTGGGCCGCGCCCGCCACCACGTGATTGTTGGTGACAACGTGCCCGGCGGCATCCCAGACGAAGCCCGTGCCCGTCTGCGCTCCGTTGCCCCCTTCGCCCTCCTCGGAATCGGGGCTCATCAGGGAACGCCCCTGGGCAGCGGCTTGGGCGAAGACATGCACGACCGACGGGCTCGCGCGCTCGAACAAGGTCGCGGTGGACGTTTCGGATGGGGCCAGATCCCCCCGAGCCGTGATCGCCCGAGGAGTTTCAGCCGAGAACAGGAGCGCCGCCAGATAGGGCTGTCCGACGTAGAGCGCCATGAGCACCAGGGCCGCCGTGATCGCCATGCGGCCAAAGCGATCCGACATGTCACATCCCTTTCACAGCTTTGGAAAAATTCTGGACTGCGTCCGTCGCATTAACTGGTCGGTCACCCATCTCCGTTCAACTGTTTTCACGGGCGGCACGATCCGGGTGCGCGGGCACACGGTTCCGTCCCAAGGTTCAAGCTACAAGTTCAATCAGCACTGTCACCCTAAACTCTTCATCATAAAAAGAGGGCGTCCCAGGGCAGCCGCTTCAAGCTTTGTGTTCAAAACATGATGTTTAAGGCGGGGGATAAAGGATCGGGTCTGCCATACTCATCATGGCAATGCCCAAATTGATCGCAAAGCTGCCCTAGAGATGCTTCCATTCTCACGGAAACACGTCCCGCTCTGGCTGCACCGAATGCTGGCCCAGCAGCACAGACCCGCGGGGAACGACCCTCTCAGGTTCAAGGAAAACATCGCTATGGAAACCGAAGCCCTCGAACGTCCCGCCGATCTAACGATCTGGCGGACCACTCCCGTCCCGGCGCCGCTGGCCCAGCCCGCGCGCTACGGCACCCTTCGCGAGGCGATCGAGGCCGCCGCAGGCGCCCTGACCGACCCGGCAAAGCAGCCGTGGATCATCACCGAGGAAGGCGAAATCCTCTCGCCGAACTGGATCCGCACCTATCTCAACTAAGGTGATGCGGCCTCTCGCAACCTCCTGACGAGGCCAGGAAGACCCAGCCGCCGGCGCGGAACCGACCGCGCCGCACGGCGGACGTCCCGATCTGTCGTGAACCGAGCCGGGCTGTCCGTTACGTTTTCGGCCCCTGGCGACACGCACGACCCATCCTGCCGGATGACCTGCCCCGATGCGGGCGATCATCCGGCCTCTCCACCGATGGCAACCGGGGCTCAGACCTGCCGGTCCACGACTGCGCCTTGGCCTTCGGGAAGAACGGCCTTCTGTTGATCGGCGGATTGCTGCAAGAGCTGGGCGATGGCCCGATCACTCTCACCTTGCTTGCGTATGAAGGTCGTCTGCATCGACTCGCGCGTCGCAGCGCTCTGGTTCGAGACGATCGACTGCGCGAGGCCGGCGATGGAATCACTCATGAACGGGGTTCCTCATGGCTCAGACGGGCTTAGCCCGCTCGATCTTGCCAAACACTGAAGAAAGCCAGTCGCTATTGTTTGTAATTTCCCCGTTCGATCTCGCCGTGCCTATAAACCTCCGGCTTGTTCACGAGGGAGACCAGAACGTAGGAAACGATCATCAGCAGGTACCAGGAACCAAGCTTCGGCCAGGAAACCATCGCCCAGCTCGATACCTGGTTCGGATAGAGCCAGACCCGCGTTCCGGTGCCGATGTTCTCGGCGAGCCAGATGAACAGGGCGACGAGCAGGAAGCCCAGGAGAAGCGGCATCCGCCGGTGTACCCGCCAGACCTTGAAATACACCCAGGTTCGGCCGAACAGCAGGGCCGTCGCCGCGAACAACCCGAGGCGGATGTCCGTTACGTAGTGGTGCGTGAAAAAGTTAAGGTAGATCGCCGTGGCCAGCAGAAGCGTCGCACCGGTGCCGGGATGGTGGGTGAAGCGGAAATCGAACAGGCGCCACACCCGGGCGATGTAGGAGCCAATGCTCGCATACATGAAGCCCGTGAAGAGCGGCACGCCGGCGATGCGGAACAGGCTCACCTCCGGGTAGATCCATGATCCGACGGCGGTCTTGAAGATTTCCATTACCGTCCCGACCACATGGAAGAGAGCGATCACCTTCGCCTCCTCCCAGGTCTCCATGCGCAGAGCGAGAAGGACGACCTGGATCATCACGGCCGAGAGGGTCAGCATGTCGTATCGGCTGAGCGTGGCCTGGGCGGGATAGAACAGGTAGCTGCCGATCAGGAGGGCGCACAGCAATCCGCCGAACAGGCAGGCCCATCCCTGCTTGATGCCGAAACGCAGGAATTCGTAGACCCCGGCCACCAGAGGTCCACGTGCCAGAGCCAAGGCGCCGACCCGCGCCTCGATGGCGACGAACCGGGCAATGGGGCGCCATAGGCGGGCCGCGCTGGCGGTCGGAATGTCTGTCACGGTGGCTGTCCCGAAGCTTTTGCGGTCTCCCTTTACCCGAATGGAGACCAGGCCCACATCGAGGCTCGGCCTTATCGATCGCGCGAGGGACCGACCGTTTGACGATCCACACGTTGTCCGACGAAACCGATCCCGAAACGCGCCGCGTGCGGCGGAACCTCGCCCGGCTTCAGGTTCTGCTCGAACGCCGCCGCGTACGCGCCGTGGCCATGCGCGGTGTCCGTGGGGCTCTCGGCGGCGGCGCCAGCTTCGCCGCCTTGGTGAAGCTGAAGCTCGCCGGCTCCCTCTTGCTAAAGGGCGGGCTAGCCCTGCTCGTCGGGCTCTGTTTCGCTTGGCCTGTCGTGGCCGGTCTACTCCTCGGGCTCGTCCTCGTCGTTCTCGCCGTGGTGGGTGCCTTCGAGGGCGAGGCGCCGAGTTGTCCCGATTCATGCTGGAGCGCCTCGAGGCGACGCGACAGGCTGCGCGAGCTGATCGACGAGCGTCTCGGATGGCTCGAAAGCCGCACCGGCCCGGCACCGCGATATCGCCGACCGTGATGAGATTGTCCCGCTCGTCGAACCCGGACCGACCGGTCCGATGACGTCACTGTTTCTCAAAATGGATTTGAGAGGGATAGCCCGAAGCCGGTGCTTCACTATAATGCTTCGCCAAACGCCGCCGCACGAGTTCGATCACATGACGTCCCGTATCCCCGATTTCGCGAACGTCCCATACGCGGCAGATGCCTTCACGGCGCCAGTGCCGCCGGCGGGCGAGCCATGGATGACGCCCGAGGGCATCCCGGTGAAGGGCGTGTACGGGCCGGAGGATCGCGAGGGGATCGAGTTTCTCCATACCTATCCGGGTGTGGCGCCCTACCTGCGCGGCCCCTACCCGACCATGTACGTGACCCAGCCCTGGACGATCCGGCAATATGCCGGCTTCTCCACGGCCGAGGATTCGAACGCGTTCTATCGGCGCAATCTCGCCGCCGGACAGAAGGGCCTGTCGGTCGCCTTCGATCTCGCTACCCATCGCGGCTACGATTCCGATCACCCGCGTGTCTCGGGCGATGTCGGCATGGCCGGCGTGGCGATCGATTCGATCTACGACATGCGGACGCTGTTCTCGGGCATCCCGCTGGACGAGATGACCGTGTCGATGACGATGAACGGCGCGGTGCTGCCGATCCTCGCCCTCTACATCGTGGCGGCCGAAGAGCAGGGCGTGCCGCCCGAGAAACTCGCGGGCACGATCCAGAACGACATCCTCAAGGAGTTCATGGTCCGCAATACCTACATCTACCCGCCGGCGGGCTCGATGCGGATCATCGGCGATATCTTCGCCTACACCTC
Source organism: Methylobacterium bullatum (assembly GCF_014845095.1). GTDB lineage: Bacteria > Pseudomonadota > Alphaproteobacteria > Rhizobiales > Beijerinckiaceae > Methylobacterium > Methylobacterium bullatum. The sequence goes on from NZ_NKUG01000040.1 coordinate 31,283, forward strand.
TGCCCATATGCCGAAGTTCAATTCGATCTCGATCTCCGGCTACCACATGCAGGAAGCCGGGGCGACCAACGACCTCGAACTCGCCTACACGCTGGCCGACGGCGTCGAGTACATCAAGGCGGGTCTCGCCGCCGGGCTCACCATCGACAAGTTTGCCCCACGACTGTCGTTCTTCTGGGCGATCTCGACGAACTTCTTCATGGAGATCGCCAAGATGCGGGCGGCGCGCCTGATCTGGGCCAAGCTCGTAAAGGAGTTCGAGCCGAAAACGGATAAATCCCTCCCCCTGCGCACCCACAGCCAGACATCGGGCTGGTCTCTGACCGCACAGGACGTGTTCAACAACGTCACCCGCACGTGCATCGAGGCGATGGCCGCGACGCAGGGCGGCACCCAGTCGCTTCACACCAACGCCCTCGACGAAGCACTCGCGCTCCCCACCGACTTCTCGGCCCGCATCGCCCGCAACACGCAGCTTTTCCTGCAGCAGGAGAGCGGCACGACGCGCATCGTCGACCCGTGGGGCGGCTCCTACTATGTGGAGAAGCTCACTCAGGACATCGTCGCCCGCGCCTGGGAGCACCTGCGCGAAGTCGAGGAATTGGGCGGTATGGCAAAGGCCATCGAGGCCGGCATCCCCAAACTGCGCATCGAGGAAGCGGCGGCCCGCGCCCAGGCGCGGATCGATTCCGGCCGTCAGACCATCGTCGGTGTCAACAAATTCAAGCCCGAGGACGATCGCGCCATCGAGTTGATGCGCGTCGACAACGGCAATGTCCGTATGCTGCAGATCGACAAGCTCAAGAGGCTGCGCGCCGAGCGCAATCAGGCCGATGTCGATGCCGCGCTGGCGGCACTGACCGCAGCCGCCCAGGGAGAGGGCAATCTCCTGGCGCTAGGTGTCGAGGCTGCCCGCGCGAAGGCCACGGTGGGAGAGATTTCCGACGCCCTGGAAAAGGCCTGGGGCCGGCATCGCGCCGAGATCCGCTCGATCTCGGGTGTCTACAAGCGAGAGGTAGGTGGCATGTCGCCGGTGGTCGAGACCGTTCGTCAGCTCGTGGAGACCTTCGAGGAGAATGACGGTCGGCGCCCGCGCATCCTCGTCGCCAAGATGGGCCAGGACGGGCACGACCGTGGCCAGAAGGTGATTGCGTCGGCCTTCGCCGATCTCGGCTTCGACGTCGATATCGGCCCACTCTTCGCCACTCCGGCCGAAGCCGCACGACAAGCTGTGGAGAACGACGTCCACATCGTCGGCGTTTCGTCTCTCGCCGCCGGCCACCTGACGCTGGTGCCCGAATTGAAGGCGGCGCTGACTGAACAGGGACGCGGCGACGTGATGATCGTGATCGGCGGCGTGATCCCCCCGGGTGACTATCCGGCGCTCTATGCCGCTGGCGCATCAGCGATCTTTCCGCCCGGCACGGTCATTGCTGAAGCAGCCGTGAAGCTGATTGAGGAATTGAGCGGCAGGCTTGGTTACAACGCGCGGCAGGCCGCCGAATAGGATGACCGTATTGCTGCATCGGAATTCATGAAGTTAACTCCGAGGCCATTGCCGGACGCTCACCTCCTGCCCTAATCGCGTCCGTCGCATATTTTGCCCCGCAACGGGTTGGTTGCGGCGCAGCAAGATCGTATTTCCCGGCATCGTACTGAACCTGAAATTGTGAGTTGACGCCGATGGCCTCAGGATTTTCCGCCCTCATCCATCCGGTCATCCTATGCGGTGGCTCCGGTACGCGATTGTGGCCCGCCTCCCGCGAGAGCATGCCGAAGCAGTTCACGCCACTCGTGAATGCCGATAGTTCGACCTTCCAGGACACGGCCCGTCGCGTCGCGGATGGAACCGCCTTCTCGCGGCCGACGATCATCACCAGCAGCGACGCCCGCTTCATCGTAGCCGAACAGCTGCTTCAGGCCGAAGTCCAGGCGGACATCGTTCTCGAGCCCGAGCGGCGCGACTCAGCCGCGGCCGTCGCGGTCGCCGCCCTCCATGCCGCCCGGCGCGACCCGGAAGCGGTAGTGCTCATCCTGGCCGCCGATCACGTCATCGGCGACACGGCTGCCTTCGTGGATGCTGCGCGCGCCGCCGCTGTTGGCGCGCAGGCCGGTCGGATCATGACGCTGGGGATCGAGCCCACCGCACCGTCCACTGCCTATGGCTATATCCGCAAGGGCGCATCGATCGACGGGGTCGAAGGCGCGTATGAGGTCGGTCGCTTCGTGGAGAAGCCCAACCGTCACGGAGCGGAAAGCCTGATCGCCGACGGCGCCTTATGGAACAGCGGCTACTTCCTGTTCCGGGCCGACGTCATGCTGGCCGAGCTGGAGACCTATGCTCCGGAAATCCTGGCCGCCACCCGCGCCGCTCTCGATGGGGCGACGACCGATCTCGATTTCCTGCGCCTGGATGCTACCGCCTTCGCAAGCGCGCCGAAGACCTCGATCGATTATGCCGTGATGGAGCGGACCGATCGTGCCGGAGTCTTGCCGGTGTCCTTCCCCTGGTCCGATGTCGGCACCTGGGACGCGGTCTGGGACGTGTTGCCCCGTGATGCGTTGGGTAACGCCGTGCGCGGTCGCGTGGAACTCGTCGAGACCCGCGGTAGCCTCGTGCATAGCGAAGGCGAGCATCTCACTGCCGTGGTGGGTCTCGACGATGTCGTCGTGGTCTCGACCCCGGACGCCGTCCTCGTGACCTCGAAGGCGAAAGCCGGCCTCGTGAAGGAACTGGTCACGCAGTTGCGCGAAAAGGCCCATCCCGAGGCGGATGCGCATCGTCGGATGTTCCGCCCCTGGGGTTGGTACCAGCGCATCGATATCGGCGAGCGCTTCCAGGTGAAGCGCATCATGGTGACGCCGGGCGGGCGGCTCTCGCTGCAGAAGCATTTCCACCGGGCCGAGCATTGGGTCGTGGTTCGCGGGACCGCCGAGGTCACCGTGGACGATCGCGTCGTGCTGGTTCACGAGAACGAGGCCGTGTACCTGCCCATCGGTTCGATGCATCGTCTCACCAATCCGGGCAAGATCCCCCTCGAACTCATCGAGGTCCAGGTCGGATCCTATACCGGTGAGGACGACATCATCCGCGTCGAGGACATCTACGGACGATAAGCGCGACGGCCGGGGGTCAAGCGGCTACGGGTCGCTCGACCCGGCCGCGATAGGACAGGGCCTCGGCGAGATGGAGGCGGCGCACCTGCTCTTCGCCGTCGAGATCCGCCAAGGTTCGTGCCACGCGCAATACGCGGTGGAAGCCTCGTGCCGAGAGACGCATCGTCTCCGCCGCGTTGCGGATCAGAGCCGTACCGTCTGCATCAGGCGCCGCCATCTCCTCGATCAGCGGCACCGGACAGGTTGCGTTCGTGACGACGCCGGTCAGGCCGTGCGCCGCGAAACGTGCCGCCTGCAGCGCCCTTGCCGAGGCCACGCGAGCCGCTGTCTCCGCCGAGCCTTCGGCCGGAGGAGGCAAGATCAGATCGGCCGCCGTGACGGCACCGACTTCGATCCGCAAGTCGATGCGATCGAGGAGTGGCCCTGAGATCCGCGCGCCATATTGGGCGACGCAGCGGTCGTTGGGTCCGCGCCGGCAGGCATAGCCCGGCTCCAGGGCCTGACCGCACCGACAGGGATTCATGGCGGCAATCAGCTGGAACCGCGCGGGGTACGTCACCCGGTGATTGGCGCGGGCTATCATGACCTCGCCGGTTTCCATCGGCTGGCGCAGGGAATCGAGCACCTGCGGTGTGAACTCGGGAAGCTCGTCGAGGAACAGCACGCCGCCATGCGCCAGTGAGGCCTCGCCGGGGCGGGCATTGATACCACCTCCTACGAGGGCAGCCATCGACGCCGAATGGTGAGGTTGCCGGAACGGCCGACGGTTCGACAGAGCTCCGCCTTTCAACTCACCGGCCACCGACTGGATCATCGAGACTTCGAGGAGCTCGCGGGGCCCGAGAGGCGGCAGGATGGAGGGAAGCCGGGCCGCGAGCATCGATTTACCCGCACCGGGCGGGCCATTCATCAGAAGATTGTGGCCTCCGGCGGCGGCGATCTCCAGGGCACGTTTGGCTCCCTCCTGGCCCTTGATGTCGCGAAGGTCCGGCAGCCGTCCCGTGGTCGTGGCCACGGCCGGCTCGGGGCGTGCCATGACCTGACTGCCCTTGAAATGGTTCGCGAGCTGGATCAGGGAGCGCGGGGCCAGAACGTCCATGTCGCCACCGGCCCAGGCCGCTTCAGGCCCAGTCGCGGCCGGGCAGATCAGACCGAGCCCCCGCGAATTCGCCGCCATGGCGGCAGGCAAGACGCCGTTCACCGCTGTGATCGTGCCGTCCAGGGCCAGCTCGCCGAGGACGCAATAACCGGCGAGCGCATCGGGCGGGATCGCGCCGATGGCGGCCATCACCGCAAGTGCGATGGGCAGATCGTAATGCGATCCCTCCTTAGGCAAGTCCGCCGGAGCGAGGTTGACGGTGATGCGCTTTGCCGGAAGCGCGAGTCCCGATGCGATCAGGGCCGAGCGGACGCGCTCCCGTGATTCCGCCACGGCCTTGTCGGCCAGACCAACCACCATGAAGACCACGGCGCCGGGAGCGATCTGCACCTGCACGTCGACGGCACGCGCCTCGATTCCCTCGAAGGCAACGGTGGCGACGCGGGTGACCATGGTTTCGAGCCTCTGAGGTTAAGGCCAAGGTTATGGCGAGCCGGCGCCCGTGACAACCAGCGCGTGCGCCCATGTGGAATTGTCATGGAACTCCGGCAGGGCTGTACCGTTCGCAACCGTCTGATTTCCATCCAAGGAGATGTCCATGTCGATCAAGACAGCCGGCCTCGCAGCTATTGCCCTCGGTTTCGCCCTGACCGGAATCGCCTTCGCCGACAGGGCACCGACGCCCGAGGAACTCACCAAGATCGAGGCGACCTTGAAGAAGGAAGGCTTCGTGAAGTGGAAGAAGATCGAGGTCGAGGATCATGAGATCGACGTGGACGATGCCGTCGATGCCAACGGCAAGCAGTTCGACCTCGAGCTCGACCCCAAGACCTTCGCCATCACCACCCGCGAAGCCGAATAGAGGTCCGGCCTCGTGAGGCGCTTGCGTTACGCCGAAGCGCCGGCCATATAACGCTCGGGAGGTTGGCGAGGGACGTTTCACTCGCCAACCGGGTCAGGTCCGGAAGGAAGCAGCCCTAACGAGACCGAGCGGGTCTTCGTCCAGCCTCCCACCTTCGTCGATCCTCACCGATCGACCTGTCCGAGGCCCCGCGTGGCGGCATTCCCCCGACCCGGGGCCGTTCGAACCACGCAAGGCGGCATGGACGCGACTTCCGGCACACCGAGCGATCTTCCTGGCCTGCCGGGCTTGCCCGAGCCCGTGCCGGCGGTGACGCCCTATCGGGTGCTCGCCCGCAAGTATCGCCCGCAGAATTTCGACGATCTGATCGGCCAGGGCGCCATGGTGCGCACGCTTGCCAATGCGTTCGCGGCCAACCGCATTCCACAGGCGTGGATGCTCACCGGCGTACGCGGCGTCGGGAAGACGACGACGGCCCGCATTCTCGCACGGGGCCTCAACTATGTCCGCGACGGCCATCCCGATACCGGCCCTACCATCGCCATGCCGGAGCTCGGCCGCCATTGTCAGGCGATCATGGAATCCCGGCACATGGACGTGCTGGAGATGGATGCCGCCTCGCATACCGGCATCGACGACGTGCGCGGCATCATCGACGGCATTCGTTACTCGCCGGTCTCGGCTCGTTACAAGGTCTACATCGTCGACGAGGTCCATATGCTCTCGGAGAAGGCGTTCAACGCCTTCCTGAAGACCCTGGAAGAGCCGCCGCCCCACGCCAAGTTCGTCTTCGCCACCACCGAGATCCGCAAGGTCCCGGTGACGATCCTGTCACGCTGCCAGCGCTTCGATCTGCGCCGGGTCGAGGCGGACACCATGGTCGCGCATCTCGCCCGGATCTGTGCGGCCGAGAATGTCGAGGCAGAGCCGGAAGCCCTGGCGGCGATCACCCGCGCAGCCGAAGGCTCCGTGCGCGATGCGCTCTCTCTTCTCGATCAGGCCATCGCCCATGGGGCTGGTCTCGTGACCGGGGCCAGCGTGCGCGACATGCTCGGCCTCGCCGACAGGGGGCGGATCGTCGACCTCTTCGAGGCGGTGATGCGCGGCGACGTTCCGGCGAGCTTCGCGGAAGTGCGTGGCCAGTACGAGGCAGGTGCCGACCCGGCGGTGATCCTGTCGGATCTGGCGAGCTTCACCCATCTCGTCACTCGCCTGAAGCTTGTGCCCGAGGCCGCCGCCGCGGACCCAACGCTCAGCGCCGACGAGCGCGGCCGGGGCGGCGCATTCGCGGCCAAGCTCTCGGTGCGCGCCCTGTCGCGGGCGTGGCAGATACTTCTGAAGGCCATCCCCGAGGTCCAGGTCGCCGCAAGACCGCTGGCCGCCGCAGAGATGGCGCTCGTGCGCCTCGCCTATGCCGCCGATCTCCCGACGCCGGACGAGGCGCTGAGGCAACTGAGGACCGAGGCTCTGGCATCGCCTCAGACGCAAGCGCCACCCACCGCCTCCCCGCCCGCTCCCAGCAGGGCCCTGTCTCCTCCCCAGCCCTCGACCACGGCATCGGTGGAGCCGCCGCCGCGACCGGCCCTGAACCTGGCCGCGAACGGAGGCGTCCGGACGGGCCACGAACAAGCGCCCGTTCCGCAAGTTC
>NZ_NKUG01000041.1 GCF_014845095.1 Methylobacterium bullatum
CCGTGCGGCACTAACCGGTCTATCTGAGATTTGAGAAAGTGTAGTGATTTCAGCGAGATATTTGGTGGGTGCACAAGGGTTCGAACCTTGGACCCGCTGATTAAGAGTCAGCTGCTCTACCAACTGAGCTATGCACCCATTGCCTTGCGGCAGTCGCGGCAGCCACCAAACCCGCTGCGACGAGGGGGCTGATAGCAAAGGCCCCGGGGGGTGTCCACCCCCGGGACGTCATTTTTCCGGCTAAACCGATGCGGCGTGCTGGGCGTGGAGGCGCACGGCCGTGGCCGAGAGCTTGTTCAGGGCGGAGAGATACGCGCGGGCCGAGGCCACCAGCGTGTCGGGATCGGCGCCCCGCGCCGTCACGCTGCGGTCGCCGGCCTTCAATCGGACGGAGACCTCGGCCTGGGCGTCGGTGCCCTGCGTCACAGCGTCGACCTTGTAGAGTTCGAGCTGCGCCTCGTGCGGGACCAGGGCCTGGATCGCATTGAACACGGCGTCCACGGGGCCGTTGCCGTCGGCCTCCTCGGTGACGATGCGGTCGTCGATGGCGAGCTTCATCGTGGCGCGCTGCGGCCCGCGCGTGCCGGCGATGACCGAGAGCGAGACGAGGCGGATGCGGTCATGCGCCGTGGCGAGGCCCTGGTCGACCAGGGCCTCGATATCCTCGTCGTAGACGTGCTTCTTGCGGTCGGCGAGCGCCTTGAACCGCTCGAACACGTCCTGCAACTGATTGTCGGCGAGGTGCAGGCCGAGTTCCTCCAACTTCGAGCGGAAGGCCGCGCGGCCCGAATGCTTGCCCATCACCAGGGAAGTCTTGGCGACCCCGACGGAGGCGGGCGTCATGATCTCGTAGGTCTCGGTATGCTTGAGCATGCCGTCCTGGTGGATGCCGCTTTCATGCGCGAAAGCGTTCCGGCCGACGATGGCCTTGTTGTACTGCACGGGGAAGTTCGTCGCATGCGAGACGAGCTTCGAGGCGCGGGTGAGCATCGTGGTCTCGATGCCGGTCTCGTAGGGCATCACGTCGCCGCGGGTGCGGATCGCCATGACGATCTCCTCCAGGGCCGCGTTGCCGGCCCGCTCGCCGATGCCGTTCACCGTGCACTCCACCTGCCGGGCGCCGCCTTCCACGCCGGCCAGGGAGTTGGCGATGGCCAGACCGAGATCGTCGTGGCAATGCACCGAGAAGATCGCCTTGTCGGCATTCGGCACCCGTTCGCGCACCTGGCGGAACATGCTGCGGTATTCGTCGGGCGTGGCGTAGCCCACCGTGTCGGGCAGGTTGATCGTCGTCGCACCGGCCCGGATCGCGGCCTCGACGCAGCGGCACAGATAGTCGATCGGCGTGCGCGTCGCGTCCATGGCCGACCATTCCACGTCCTCCACGAGGTCGCGGGCCTGGGCCACGGTCTTGAGGATGATCTCGACCACCTCGTCCTGGGACTTGCGCATCTGGTGGGCGAGGTGGATCGGCGAGGTCGAGACGAAGGTGTGGATGCGCCCCCGCCGGGCGAGGCGGACGGCTTCGCCGGCCCGCGCGATGTCGGCGGGGATGGCGCGGGCGAGGCCGGCGATGGTCGCGCGCTTCGAGCGGCGGGCGATCTCGGAGACGGCCTCGAAATCACCGATCGAGGCGATGGGGAAGCCCGCCTCGATGATGTCGACGCCCATCGTGTCGAGGAGTTCGGCCACCGCCAGCTTCTCGTCGAGGGTCATGGTGGCGCCCGGGCATTGCTCGCCGTCGCGCAGGGTCGTGTCGAAGATGAGGACCCGGTCCTTCGGGGAGGCGTTGGGCTGGGCGGTGATGTCGGTCATGGCGTGTCGTCCTGTCGGAGGCGCGGTCGCTGAGGGACGCGGCGCCTTGATCCATCGATCGGCTCGACGAAGCCCTCGAGGGCCCCGGTCGCGAAACGATCCCCTGAGAGCCCAGGCGCACGCGCCCGGACGGCCCTCAGGGGCGGATAAGGAGGAGAAGGCCGACGAGGAGCGCTCGGGGACGCGCATGACCACGCACCGCCGCGAAGGCGGTGTCTGCGGTTCCCTGCGTGGAGCCGGCGCTGGCCAAGGCTCGTCTCTCCCGAATGGCGTAGCGGGCGCGCGAACGATGCGACCGAGCGGCTTCGTACCCCTCGACGCCCCCGTTGACAAGGATCGCTCTGCACGCGCCGCCGTCCATCACATCTTCGTGGGCAGGGATCCGGCCATTGTCGCGTGCCGGTTCGCGACTAGCTTGACGTTCGTCCGTTCAACGGCACGGCGTGCGCCTCGTACCGCGCCGACATAACAATATCGGAAGGAAACACCCGTCCATGTCGCGCACTTTCCTGCGTCGAATCGTGCTGCCCGGCCTCGTTCTGGTTGCCGGCACCGCCCCCGGCTTTGCCATCGACCTCACCAAGACCATCGATATCGCGGCTCCCCCGGCCAAGGTCTGGGCGACGATCGGCGATTTCTGCGGCATCGGCAATTGGCACCCGGCCATCGCCAAATGCGAGCCCTCCACCAAGGGCGGCACGATGCTGCGCAAACTCAGCCTCAAGGGCGGCGGCGCCATCGTCGAATCGCAGACGGCGCGCGACGACAAGGCGATGAGCTACACCTACGCCATCGTCGAGAGCCCGCTGCCGGTCTCCGACTATTCCTCCACCCTCGCGGTGAGCCCGAAAGGCTCAGGATCGACGGTGACGTGGACGGGGACCTTCAAGGCCAAGGGTGTCCCGGACACGGTGGCGACCGATGCCATCACGGGGATCTACGAGTCCGGCCTCGCGGCCATCGCCGAGAAGGCCAAATGACGCGCTCGCGTGACGGGCTGACGTGACGGTCCGACACGGGGTCCGGGATCGTCGCCGGAGCCCCGGCTGCGGTGATTGACCCGCCCCTCACGTGAAGGCAAGAACCCGGCGCGGCGTCCATGCCGTGCCGGCCATCGCGCCGGAGCGTGAAGGAGAGCCGCCGTGACCAGGAACATCGTGCCGCCGCAACCGGCCAGCCTGATGCTGGCCATCGGCCTCGCCGCGGGGCTCGGAGCCTGCACCTCGTCCGGCCCCTCTCCGAAGGCGGCGGTGGCGCCGGCCGCCGCCCCGGTCGCTGTCGCCTCGGCCCCGTTGCCGGCAGGCTCCGGCTGCGGTCCGAGCATCGCCCGCACACAGGCCGTGGTGGACAGCGATGTGGCGACCGGCAACCTCAACGCGCCGGTGGGCGCACGGTTCTCCTCCGACCTCGCGCGCGCCGCGGAAGCCTGCGCCGCCGGCCGCGAGCGTGAGGCGATCGGCCTGCTCGCCGCCGCCAAGTCACGCTACGGCTATCCGTAGGCTCGGGCATTCGTTCGGGATCGCCGCCCCTCACGAGGCAGGTGACCCGACCCGGCCCCACGGCGCGGGGGGCGCCGAAGCACTCGCCCCCCCCTCGCGAAAGTGTGACCCTGCCTCGCGGCGAATGAGGCCGGGTCGTGCGACGGTAAAGAACGCAGGCGAGATCCGGTTTATCTCACGAATCCTCTCGGAGGATTGCAGCCATGCCCCCGCCTTCTCGGCGATCATTGGCGAGGCTTCGGTCGGCGACTGGAAAGCCACACCCGCCACATCCTCGCTGCGTTGCCATAAAAGGGCCGGGAAATCTCCTAGTGTCGGGGGCGACAAAATTTCGGTGACAGGCCCCGCGACGCATGAGCTCAGCGCCCAACAACATCACGCGCCTGCCGACCGCCAGGGCCACCGCACTCGAGTCCAAGGAGGCGGTGACCAAGGAAGAGCGGGCCCGGTCCAGCGAACTGGCGGTGAACGACGACCGCGAGATGGTTCCCCGGCGGGACGACGACGCGAGGCGGGAGCTGGCGCTCGATTCAGGGGAAGACGAGACGTTTTCCCTCGTCCCCCTGCCGCAGCCCGACCATAACTGGAGCCGCACGCTGCTCAGCTTCGGCATCGTCGTGATCCTGCCGCTGTGCCTGCTCGGCCTGTACTTCCTGTTCCTCGCCACGCCGCAATACTTCGCCGAATTCCGGTTCTCCGTGACCGAAGTGACCCCGTCCGCCGGTCCCCTCGGCGGAGGGGGTAGCGGGGGCACGACCGCGGCGGCGGTCGCCAGCGCCATGGGTGGCCACAGCGCGGCAGCCGGCGGCGGCACCGCGCAGAACTTCGTCGTGATCGACTATCTCAAGAGCCGTCAGGTGGTCGACGAGCTGTCTCAAAGCGTCAATGTCCGAGAGATCTACAGCCGTCCCGAGATCGATTGGCCGAACCGGTTCGACAGGAGCCGGTCGACGGAGCACCTGGTGCGATACTGGAACAAGATGGTCTGGGCGAATTTCGACCCGCTCACCGGGCTCGCCTCCGTGGAGATCAAGGCGTTCCGGCCCGACGATGCCCTGACCATCGCCAACCAGCTGGTCACCTTGTCGGAAAACCTCGTCAACAAGATCGCCAAACGCGCCGAGGAGGATGCCGTCAAGTTCGCCGAGCAGGAGGTCGTCCGGGCCAAAGCCGGCCTCGACAAGGCCCGCGCCGCCATGGCCGAGTTCCGTGAGAAGGAAGGCGTGATCGATCCGATACCCAGCGTCGTCTCGGGCAACACCCAGCTCATCGGCACCCTGCGCGGATCGGTGTCGCAGCTGGAGGCCGATTACGACACGATCCGGAGGCAGAATCTCAGCGAGTCGGCACCATCGGTCGTGGCACTGAAGTCCCGCGTCCAGGCCGCACGCGAGCAGCTGGCTTCCGTCGAGCGCGAGGTTTCGGGCAGCCGCTCCGGCCGCAACGTCCTGGCCGGCGTCGTCGCCCGGTTCGAGGCCCTCGACATGGACCGGCAATACGCGCAGGCGATCCTGCTCACCTCGCTGCAATCCCTCGACCGCGCTCGGGCCAGCGCGGCGGCCCAGCATCTCTATCTCACCCCCTACGTTCGCCCGGCCCTGCCCGAAAGCGCGGGCGGCCCGCGCGTCTTCCTGTCGATGGTGCTCGGAGCCTTCATCCTGGCGGCGATCTGGTTCATCGGCCTGCTTGCCGTGCGCTCGATCGTGAACAGCCGCGCCTGATCCCAGGCCGGCCGTCGGTCGTCATGACCGTCGGCGCGGCCTCGGCCAGAATTCCGGCCTCGTGACGAGGCAACGCCCGGCACGAGGTGCCGGTCCCGCAACCCGCCACTCCGCGTCACCCGGCATCCTTGGATCGCGACTGAACGATGGCACATTCCTCGATCGTCCTTCCGGTCGCCCCCTCCAAGCAGAGGGCACGGCCATGGCTGACGATCATGACGGCATTGATCGTCCGTGATTTTTGGGTCCGCTTCCGCAAGTATCACCCGGCTCTGGGCGTCATCCTCTTCATCGAGCCCGTCATCCTCGTTGCGATGATTGCGGGATTGCGAATCTATCTCTTCGGAAAGGAGCCTTCTTTCGGACCCTCGGTTCTTCTGTTCATGGGGACCGGCGTCTTCCCCTTCTACATCTTCCGACGTTGCGCACGCGGTGTTCGCGCGCCGAAGTCGCGAGCCAAGGAGTATTACTTCGTCAAGCCGTTCGATTTCCTGCTATCGAGATTCTTTATCTATCAGATCCAAAACTTCATGCTGATGGTCCTGTTTTTCTCGGCACTTTATGTCTACGGAATACGAGAGGCCATGCCCTGGGCTCCCGAAAACTGCCTCCTGAGCCTGACCGCAGTCGGCTTCCTGGCTTTTGGAATGGCGCTCGTCAATTCGACCATCCAATCGTATTTTCCGGGCTGGGGCACAATCTATGGCTTCCTGAGCCGTCCGATGATGATGTTCAGCGGCGCGTTCAAGACCGTCGATCTGACCCCGGAGCCCTTGCGGACGATCTATTCCTGGAACCCGCTCTCGCATGTGATCGAGCTATTTCGGCTGGGATTTTACCCGAACTACCCGCATGCCAGCTTCGATGCCATCTATCTCACCAAATGGTGCGTCGGCATAATCTTCGTCGGAATCCTGTTCTACAACAATAAAGCCAAAGACTGAATCGGACCCGTCTCCGCCTACGGCTCACCGAGCATCAGCCCGACCTTCATCACCGTGCCGTCCTCCTTGTCCGGATGGACCGCGAAGCCGAGGCTGCGGCACACGGCCAGCATGGGACGGTTCTCCCGGAGGACCGTGCCCTCGATGCGCTGGAGCCCCTCCGCCCTCGCCCAGTCGATCATCAGCTGCATCAGGGCGAAGCCGAGGCCGGTGCCCTTGCGGTCGCTGCGGATGAGGATGGCGTATTCGCCGCTCTCGTGGTTGGCATCCGCATGGAGGCGAACCGCGCCGAGCATCGACGCCGTCTGCGCGTCGATGGCGACGAAGGCGATGGCGCGGGCGTAATCGAGCTGCGTCAGCCGGGCCAGGAAGGCGTGGTTGAAATCGCGGACCGGCATGAAGAAGCGCAGGCGCAGATCCTCGGCGCTGACCTGCTCGAAGAAGCTCTTGAACAGCCCCTCGTCCTCCGGCCGCACCGGGCGCACGGTGACCTTCTCGCGCTTCAGGACGAGGTTGCGCTCCCATTCCACCGGATAGGGGCGAATGGCGAAGCGCGGATTGCGGGTGCCGCCGCGCCGCTCCGGGGCCGGGCCGACCAGCACGCGGGCGTCCAGGGCCAGCACGCCGTTGGCATCGGCGAGCAGGGGATTGATGTCGAGCTCGCGCACCTCCGGCAGGTCGGCGGAGAGCTGGGCGAGCTTGACGAGGACGAGGCCGAGCGCCCTCCGGTCCACCGCCGGGACGTCACGATAGGCCGCCAGCCGCCGCGCCACGCGGGTGCGGTCGATGAGTTCGCTGGCGAGCCGGAGGTCGAGGGGAGGCAGGCTCAGCGCCCGGTCGTCGATGACCTCCACGGCAACGCCGCCCCGGCCGAACACCACCACGGGACCGAAGACGGGATCCTCGGCGAGCCCGGCGATGAGCTCGCGGCGCTTGCCCTTGCGCACCATGGGTTGGACCGCGAACCCCATGATCCGCGCATCCGGCCGCTGGCGCCGGGCACGGGTGAGGATGTCGGCGGCGGCGGCGCGCACATCGGCCTCGCTGGTGAGGTCCAGGCGCACCCCGCCGACATCGGATTTGTGGACGATGTCCGGTGAGACCACCTTCAGCGCCACCGCGCCGCCCTCGGCGATGATGGGCCAGGCCGCCGCCGCGGCGGCATCGATGTCGGGGGCGAGCGTCAGCGGCACGCTGTCGATGCGGTAGGCGGCCAGGAGGCTCGCCACGGCATGGGGATCGAGCCAGGTCTCCCCCGCCTCAATGGCGGCCACCACGATGGCGCGGGCGGCCTCCACGTCGGGGGAGAATTCGCGCGGCAGGGAATCCGGCGTGCGCATCAGGTCGTCCTGCGCCTCGCGGTAGCGGACGAGGTGCATGAAGCCTTCCACGGCGTCGGCGTCCGTGGCGAAGCGCGGGATGCCGGCGGCGGCGAGCACCGCGCCGGCCTCTCCGTCGTCGCCCACCGTCACCGCGAAGACGGGCTTGCGCCGTCCGCCCTTGCGCCGGGCCGCGCTCACCGTGTCGGCGATGGCCGCGGCGACGCCGGCGCTGTCGGAGCGGGCGGTGGGCACGTGGATGGCCAGCACGGCGTCGTTGGCGGGATCGGCGAGAAGGGGCCTGAGGGCGTCGGCATAGGCTTTCGCATCGGCCTCGACGCCGAGATCGGTGGGGTTGCCGCCGAGCCCCGCCGCGGCCAGCGTGCCGCCCCGGTCCGCGAGCCTGTCGGCGGCGAGCGCCCCGATGCCCTCGCCGTTCCCCAGGATGGCGAGGCGCTGGCCGGGAAAGGGGCGCTGCCGGCCCAGCGTCTCCACCGCCGAGAACATGGCGTCGAGCCCGTCGACGCTCAGCAACCCCGCCCGCCGGAACGCCGCCTCGTAGACCGCATCCGGCCGGGCGAGGGCGCCGGTATGGGTGACGGTGTGGCGCAGGGGAGCCGCGTGGCGCCCCGTGCGCAGCACCAGGACCGGCTTGGCGCGGGCGGCGGCGCGGGCCGCCGACATGAACTTGCGCGCGTTGGGAATCACGTTCAGCGACAGCAGGATCGCGCGGGTGTGGATGTCGGCGGCGAAATGGTCGAGGCAATCGGCGATATCGATGTCGCAGGCGGTGCCGAGGGACAGGATGGCCGAGAATCCCACGTCCCGATGCGCGGCCCAGGCGACGATGCCCGCCGCCACCGTGCCCGATTGCGAGATGAGGGCGAGATCGCCCGCCTTGGGCGCCGCCGCGAACAGGCTGGCATCGAGCTGCGCGCGCGGCACGGTCAGGCCCATGCTGTTGGGGCCGAGGAGACGCATGCCCCATTGCCGGGCCCGGTTGCGCACCGCCTCGCAGAGATCGTCCGGCAGATCGGCGGTCAGGATGACGGCCACGGCGGCACCGCGCAGCCCCGCCTTCTCCACCCAGCCCTCCACCTCCGCGGCCTGGGCCACGATCACCACGAGATCCGGCGTTTCGGGCAGGTCGTCGAGGGTGGGAAGGCCCGCCGCGCCGACGAGATGGACGGGGCCGGCGAACCCGGCCTTCCCCAGGTTGCCGACCACGGCCTGGCCGAGCGCGCCTTGACCGACCGCGCCTTGGCCAACCGCGCCTTGGCCGAGGCCGACGACCGCGATCGCCCGCGGGGCGAGCAACGCCTCGAAGCGATAGGTGCTCATGGACTGGCGTGACCTTCGATCAGACCGGGGCGACGGCGTGCGACATCGCGCCGAACGGCAAGGTATAGGGCGCGGATCACTCTCGACCGGGGGAACCACATGTCAGAACCCACAGCTTACGAGATTTCCTGCGCGATCGTCGAGGCGATGCGCTCCCTCATCACCCTGGGCCTGAGCCAGGGCACCGCCGGGAACGTCTCGGTACGCCACGGCGACGGCTTTCTCATGACACCCTCGGGCATCCCGGCCGATGCGCTGCGCCCGGAGGACATCGTGCCGATGAGCATGGAGGGGGAGCACGGCCATGCTCTCGCCCCCTCCTCCGAATGGCGCTTCCATCGCGACATCCTGCGGCGGCGGCCCGAGATCGACGCCGTCGTGCACGCCCATCCGACCTATTGCACCGCCTTCGCCATGTGCGGCACCGAGATTCCCGCCGTCCATTACATGATCGCAGCCGCCGGCGGCCCGACGATACGCTGCGCGCCCTATGCTCCCTATGGAACCGAGGACCTGTCGGTCGCGGCGGTGGCCGCCCTCGACGACCGCCTCGGCTGCCTCCTGGCCAACCATGGCATGATCGCGATCGGCAGTAATCTCGGCAAGGCCTTGTGGCTGGCGGTAGAGATGGAGGCCCTGTGCCGCCAATACGCCGTCGCCCTCCAGGTCGGGAAGCCGGTCATACTGTCCGACGCCGAGATCGCGCGAACGATCAGGCGCTTCGAAAACTATGGGCCACGGAGCCGCACAGAAACGCCTTGAGTTCGCCCCTACGTCCAAGGGCTCGGGCCGCGATGATTACGTAGAGGTTGCTCGGCACGCGCCCTCGGAGGCCGTGACCGGCCTCCCGACATCGGGTTTTCCAGAAAATTTTCTTCCCGGCGCGGTCATTCGGCCGCCCCGCCGGCCGCGTCGGGCACCGCATGTGCGAGCCGATGCACCGTGTAGTTTTTTACCGCATCGCGCATCTGAAGTTGCGAGCGTGAGCTAAAAGAGCTCACCAACTAGCATAAAGGTTCCAGTTTCACAAATAACTTTTGAAACCTCTGTTCAGTTCGATTTTTTTTCCAGCCTAGGGAGTTAAAAAAAGTCTCCCCTCACGCAAAGATCGTCGGCCATTCCTCAGATGCCGAAAGCTCCCGCAGCACACCAGAAGCTTCCTTCAAATTGTTGCGGTTACCCTGGTCTTGCCAAAGCCTCTTGCGCTTTGTTAATGGCTATCATACTAACTGCCTAGTCAATTCAATCTGAAGACAAGACCTTTCGGTCAGGCTCCATCGGCGCCTGGCAGCGGTCTAAGGCTGTCCTACTTTCGGGGGTGCGCGTGGAAATCGAAAACGACTTCGTGGCGGATTATATTGAGCTTACGGCGGATATCGTCTCGGCATTCGTCAGCAACAATTCCGTGCCGGTTTCGGATATTCCGGCCCTCATCGCATCGGTTCATACGACCCTGGGCAGTCTGACGACGGCGAAGACGCCGGAAAAGGCCGAGCCGCTGACCCCGGCCGTGTCGATCAAACGCTCGATCACACCGGATTTCGTCATCTGTCTCGAAGACGGCAAGAAGTTCAAATCGCTGAAGCGCCACCTTCGGACGCGCTATTCCATGACGCCCGAAGAATATCGGGCAAAATGGAACCTTCCGAGCGACTATCCGATGGTTGCTCCGAACTATGCGGCCGCACGGTCGGAACTGGCGAAGAACATGGGGCTCGGCCAGCAGCGCAGGAAATCCCGCGTGAAGGCACCCGTCGTCGAGGCACCGCCGACACCCGCGCCGCGCGGTCGTCGCCCTCGCACGGCCACCAACGCCTCCTGAGCCCGACGAGTCTGTGGCTCGCCTCACCGAGGCGCAACCTCACCCCGGGATACGAGACTTCCGGGGGCGAGACTTCGAGGGGCGAGGCGACGGCCACGACGGAGCCACCAGGACGCGCTTCGGTTTCCGGAGCGCTTCGTCCAAGGCAAGTGAAGCAAAGCCGTGCGTGTGACGAGCGGATGGAATGACCCATTCTCGCTGGATCAACGATCCCAAGCCGCTCGACATGTCTCGCGACGATCGGGACCTCCTCGGACAGGCATCGAACCAAGGTGCCCAAAGCACCTTCGGGGCGAAACAGCCGCAGCCGCGAACCTATCCACAGGAGAGTTGTGGCGCCGGTGACTGTCCGGCTCGTCACGACAACCGACCATACCCGCGCCCGTTGTTCGATTTATCAAAAAAAATCGAGCCTAATTTCGCGATACATTTGAATGAAACTCATTCCTATCTATCCTATATAATAATATATCCCGATATCGGGACATGATGTCTGTCGAACGCCGGCGGGACGACAAGATCTGTGCCCGATAGGACCGGGAATCACACCGGATCTCTTTGAGAGAGACTGAGGACGCGCCGTCCCTGGTCATGCCGCGAGACGATCGTGGTCCATCCGGCGGTCTTTCGCCGCCGTGCCGTTAGGCCTGTCGCAAGGCCCTCCCTGCATTCTCGGAAAACAGGCGGCCGGTGCGGCCGCCCCGAAGGCGGGAAGGGATGCGCATGTCCGGTCGATCGAGCCTCGTCGCGCGCCTGTTCTGGACCACGATCGCCGGCGGCGGCGTCGCCTTCTGGTTCGGACTACCCGCCCTGGCCGCAACCGGCCTCTGCCTTGGCCTGATCCTGCTGCATCGCCTCGACAGGCCCGCGCGTTTCAGGCGGACGGTCCGCCGGCTCGCGCGCACCCATGCCGAGACCCTTGCTCTGCGCCGCCGCCAGGAATGTTTCGAAGACGCCTACGGCAACCGGATCGACGACGGCTGGCTGCGCGAGCGGGATTACTTCGCCGAGCGGACGATCCTGCCGCATCTCGACGCCATGGGGTTCACCGATCTCGCCGATACCCGCTGGCAGACGGTCCTCGACATCGTGGACGATGTCGCTCTCTCCGTCGATCTGCCGGACGAGGACGAGGCGCCGGAGGACGGCATCGCCTACGAGCGCTTCTGCGCCGAGGCCCTGCGCGAGGCGGGCTGGTCGGCGCGCCCGACGAAGGCCAGCGGCGACCAGGGGGCCGACGTGGTCGCCGAGCGCTCAGGCATCCGCCTCGTGCTCCAGTGCAAACGCTACACGAAGCCCGTGGGCAACGCGGCGGTGCAGGAGGCCTCGGCGGCGGCGCGCTACTGGCAGGCGGACATGGCGGCCGTCGTCTCCAATGCCGGCTTCACCCCCGCCGCGCGCAGGCTGTCGGGCGCCACCGGCGTCCTTCTCCTCCACCACGACGCCCTGCGCGACCTCGCGCCCATCCGCAGATCGCGGCGGCTCGACGCCGAGCCCGCCTGAGAGCCCTTCGATGGGACCTCTCGGCGGCGGCGCATACCAAAGTCGGTCATCCGCCAAGGTCCATTTTCCCAAGCAGACCCCCTCATCCTCGCAACTCACCGCCTGCATCGTATGGTCTTGTGGAGGATGCGGGGCCGGAGGGGACATCGGTTGAATCGATCCGATTGCAGGATGCGTGAGAAGGAGGCTGGACAGGGCCCCACGACCTCACTATACCCCCGCTCCAGTCGACGGCGCCAAGCGCTTCGGCGGAGGCCCAGGTAGCTCAGTTGGTAGAGCATGCGACTGAAAATCGCAGTGTCGGCGGTTCGACTCCGTCCCTGGGCACCATTTTTCCCTTGTTTTTTGAATAGCTTACAGCGAAGCAGCCCTCGCGGTCCCTGCTACGTTGAACCTTCGGGTCACACTGGGGGCACAAATGTGCAGGGTGGCGGTGTCGCTGCCGGTAACCGACCAAGCGCCGGCCCCTCATCTAATTTAAGTCTGGCCCCAGCCCCGCGGAATCGACCGATAAGGTCTCTGAGAAGCAACCACCCCACTGGGCGTAAAGCGAATCGCGCGACACCTTGTGTCCGAAAATTGTGCGTTCACGCTTCTCCTCATTGCGACAGCCACCGCGTCGATCAGATTGAGACTCCCATCGTGCTTTGAGCCATTTCGCCGATCTCGCTGACGAAGCGGGAGACAACGCGGCGGGTACGCCAGTTGAACGGAACTCTGCTCGAGTGGACTAAGGCTGCGGCCTATTGCAGCGGCGACAAGCGGCTGGGCAGGGACTGATTCTTTGGAAAGCGATAAATTATAAGGCTCAGACCGCTTATTGGGCCGCCGAAGCTCGAGTACGTGCCTATGAAACTACCCGATTGAGTCTGGCGGCAGACCATAGACGAGGTGGGCAACGTTAGTGTCTGAACGGTCGCCCATTTCAAAGAGTGAGCCTGCCGGGAGGCTGAACGATAGCCTCTGACCCGGTCTCGTAAAGGGTTGGCGCTGCTGCGAGCAGCCCCAACCACGAGGACCCAATTCCATGTCAGCAGAGCTCCTTTCCGAGATAGAAGCCATCAACGGCGACGTCGTAGCCGGCAAAGGCAGCGGCCCGGGCGCAACCAACCTCTGGCGTGCTGGTCTCCACCACCGCGCCCGCCATTCCAGCCCCACTCCGGCGCTGCGCCAACTCGTTAGCCATCAGACCCTTCTTGCGCGGTACCTCAGTGACGAACTCCCCGGTGCGCTCGCTCAGCGCGGAGGCCGTCGTCTCGCCGGGTGCAGCGGTGAGGCCGCCTGCACCTCGGCTGCCTGTCCCGTCTGTCGAGCCTTCGGCGACGCTTGGCTGGCCAGAACCTGCGGGCAGCTTCTCCAAGCAAAGCCACACGGCTGGGTCGCCTTTGGCGGCATTATCTTGGACGAGGACCCCATTGAGGCGCTCGAGGGCTACACCCCGCGGAGGCTCTCAGACGAATTCAATCGGTCTCTGCAACAGCTCGGGCTTGACCATTTGGCGTGGCACGGCCGCTTCGCTGTTTCGGTCCAATCGAGCCTTGCCACGCGAGAGGACAGCATCACGATCACCGTGGCTGCGGTTACGACCACCGGCCCGTATCACGACCTCTCGGGTCGCTTTGACGAACGGCCGCTTGGAACTCTAATGGCCTTTCGGGCGGCGGCGGCAGTCGAAGCTGGAGCCGAGGGTATCGATGACGCCTGCAGATTGGCCCACCACCAATGGAACGTCCCAACGGCGACCCAACAGGGCTGCACTCGCCTCTCTCAGTTCGCTGCACCTCCAGCGCACGACCTGCCAGGCGACCTGCGAGCGATTGAACTTGAACTGGCAGTCGCTTCGCACGTCGCAACCTGGGGATACCGTGATCTACTACTGCCCGCGTCCGCTGCCCGTTTCGACAACCTGATTGGGTCGGACTGGGTGCCAGGGTGATGGAAAGGTCACTTCCGTCAGGGCAGCACCGCGCGACGTCAGGGAAATGGCTGTCTAGCGTGTATATTCGAGGGTGCGAGCCCCACTGATGGACACGCAGTACGATCCCCGTTGATACTCCAGAAAGGACGCGCCAGACGTCCACGGGAGGATTCCGATGCGGAAGTTGACGCTGCTTGGGGCCGGCGCCCTGTTCATTCTCACCATGGCGGCCCAGGCCGAGCCTGCTCCTGTCACCCCCGACGTCCCGGCGACCTTCAAGCCTGCTCAGAGTGAGGGCTACTTCTTCGTCGGCGGCCGCTACGAGACGGTCGGAGGGAAGGAGTTTGCCACTGGGCAGATGTTCGTCCAGTTCCACGCCCCGCCGCAGGTCACGCAGCCTTTCCCTGTGGTCATGGTGCACGGCACCGCGCAGACGGGCGTCAACTTCCTTGCCACACCCGATGGCCGAACCGGATGGGTAGATCACTTCGTAGAGCGCGGCTTTGCCGTCTACGTCGTCGATCAGGTCGGCAGGGGCCGGTCGGGCGACAACCCGGAGGTCTATGGCCCATACGCTCGGCTCGCGCCCGGCGATTTGGAGAGCATATTCACAGGGCAGGAGCTGTTTGAGCTATTCCCGCAGGCCAAGCTCCATACTCAATGGCCGGGCGGCCCCGGCGTGAAGGGCAATGGCGCCTTCGACCAGTTCTACCTCTCACAGGTCCCGTATATCGCGAATGCGCTGAGAAGCGAGGAGCTGGTGAATCCGTCGCTGATTGCACTGCTCGAGAAGATCGGTCCCTCGGTCGTTCTGACTCACTCGCAGGCGGGAGTGTTCGGCTGGGCCGTTTCTGACCAGCGGCCGGATCTTGTGAAGGCGCATGTTGCCGTTGAGCCGAACGGACCGACTTTCTACGACATCCGGTTCAAAGGCGGCGCTGAGTGGTACGAGCGCGTCGGTGACGCTCGCGCTCGGCCCTACGGCATCACCCGGGTGCCGCTCACATTCGAGCCACCCGTGAACTCCCCAACCGACCTGACGGTCATTCAGGCCGACCAGCCAATCCGGCCGGATCAGATCCGCTGCTGGTTGCAGGCTGAACCGGCTCGGAAGCTTCCGAACCTCGCGGCGGTGCCGGCTGTCATCGTCACCGGTGAAGCCTCATTCCGGGCAACGATGGACGACTGCACGGGTGCTTTTCTGGCTCAAGCCGGCGCGAAGCCGGATCGTCTCGCGCTCGCCGAACATGGCATTCATGGCAACGGGCATATGATGATGCTGGAGGCGAACAACGCCGCGGTCGCCGACGCGATCATCGACTGGATCGTGGCTAAGACGCAATGAAACGGTGCAATGTGTCGTCGGACTGGGCCGGGAACGCTTCTATCCTTCCTGCCACTTGCCACGCCTCACTACCCTAGGCGCGCCATTGGGAAGCGGCCCTCCCAGGGCTGTTGCTTCTGGCCACGGCGCGTAGCCACACCTCAAGCTCCTCGTCGGTTGGCAGGATCACCGGCACTGCATTCAGATCGTGCTATCTGCATCAGAGATGGCACCCGGACACACCATGGAAAATCGAGACGAGGCAGCCTACGGACGGGGCGACCTGCTGGCAAAGCGATGCGAGATGATGAAAACTTGGGCTCAGTTTCACGGGGCTACCCCATGACATTGGAAGAGACTGTCACAATCCTCCTGGACGATAGGCGGCCCAGGTACCTGTACGAAAAAGAATTTGCCGTCGCATCGTTTTCAGGATGGGTGAACTCACCTAATGAAGCCAACTCTATATCAAACACAGTTTTTGCTGCATTGATTCAGGCAATTCATAAAGCTAAGCTCGAAGAATACGCTATACCCCAGGAGTGGTTCACTGAGGTATTTGATGTTGACAGATATATAAAAATGAAAGAGCTTTTTGTTAGTTTACCTTTGTTCTGGGATGTTGGTTATTATGATGGCTATAATGACTGTATATACGCTGCCGATGTTGTCCGATTCATGCTAACATTTAATTCAAAAGACGACGATAAGCGCAAAAAGGCTAGCCTTGGAAAAGCGTGGGAATTTATAAATAAGCACGGGGGCTATGTTAAAGGTAAGTTTGGCTTTGGCCGAACCGAGTGGACAAGTATTTCAAATCATTCGAATATATGGCGTGCATACAAGAAATCGGCGGTATTTCAATGCGCTCGTTACCATGGAACCAGATTCGACTGGTACATTGATCCACGGCAGCCACTATTTCTCGATAGCTTGATTCAAACCGCACTCCGACAAAAAGAAATTACAACCTACTTTGGAGAAGCGCTAGGTTTTCAAGAACGGCTCCGCATCGTTCTTGATGGACGATCTATGTCGAATGATGACTTTTTCTTATTCCCGCCTGATCTAACGCCCATCCCATTTCGATTGCCGCCAATGAGTGCAACGGCCTACGGGAAAATGGCAACCTACCGCCGAAGCAGCAACCTGAGTAACCCAGAGTGGGACTAAAAAAACTCGTCGTATCAATTCGTTACGATGTCCTATTAGGTCACGATGTATAACATTTCGTAAGCTGAGGAAATCGACTGACGCTCCGTCATCGCACATTTTGGTTTTGTCGAAACCAAAGGAAGCAACGACCGTGCGCCACAACGACCCAGTACACAATATATCCCAGAAAAGCGCTCTCCCGAACGTAGGATTCATTCGGGTGTCACAGCTGATCGGACCGGGAAATCCTTTACCGATTTCACGGGCCACCCTGTATTCGTGGATCCAACGTGGGCTTTTTGTAGCCCCAATCCGTCTCGGTCCCGGTCGTATCAGTGGATTCCGGGTCGAAGACGTGCGTGCATTCCTCGCCGACCCGACTGCTTTATCCAACACTAGTGCAGGCAAGGACCAGCATCGGCTGAAGGCAACAGATTCGCACGTCTGCGACTAATCCCCAATCCGCCACGAGCAGGCGGCGCACTTACGTACCGCCTTCTAATTTCCATGTAACTGGATATTGATCCAACCCTAAAAGGAACGGACATGAAACCGAAACCTAAACTGACATTCAAGCAGCTATTAGACATGCTGAATGACAATGCGATGGATGCGTTGGTCTGTTGCAGGAATCAGTATGGGGACTCGCGACGACAGCGTGAGAATAACGTTTACGAAACAGTCGGCTTTCTTAGTGCCTACGTTGCAGACGTGAGAAACTCGAACGTGCTGGAGGACGAACTATACAACCATGAATGCTGGACATCTTACGGATATAAGCCAAAGCGTGGAGAAGTAACGCGGACAGCAGTGCGGTTCGTCTTATGTAATTACCGCACCCATACGCCGCTTTATGAAAAAGCACGTGTGTACTCCAAAGTGATTGACTATTACTTAGCGAAAAACATGACTCCTGCGGATATTGTAGTTCAATTGCGTGAGGAGAAACTAGCAGGCGTGCTAGAAAACTTGAAGCAAGAGGACCGGCTTAACAAGTATGACGTTGATGAAGCACAGGACGACGAATCAGATAAGCGGCCGCGCTCCTCGCCAAAAGGCAGCGGTCAGGGTGACGACAGCGTCAGCACGACGGATGCGAAGGCGGAAGAACCGGGACCGGACGATGGTGCTGTCCAAGGGACCAATCGAAACGAGGATCACAACAATAACAATCCAGGTGCCGACGAAACAACTGGTGCGGATGACGATACTGTCGGCGAGGAGCCCAACAGCTACGTTGTGATCGACGGTAATAAGCACGTATTCGACCCCAAGCGTCAGATTATCGTTGATGCGGACGAGTTCACTCAGAAGATCCTGCAATGGCCGCTCCGGCGGGTGTTGCCTTTTTTCTTTGAGAATCGAGGATGTCGGGACGGTCTGACCGTCATCGGTGTGATCCGCCCCGACGAGGAAGACGAAGAGTAGTCTGGTCAACAAACTGAAACACAGATCGAAAGGCGGGGCCAAAATACCCGCCTTTCAATTACTCACGTCATCTCACGATCTATTCGTAGCAGTGGCTCGTAGCAACTTGTAATACAACTCTACCGCTACATCTCATGCAGTTGCGCTCCACAGAATGACTTATCTTGCGGATGGGCATTGAATTTAAATCGCAGAAAAATTCAATCATCATCCCGCATCGACAATGGAGATTTACTCGTGCTTAAAATTAATATTCCGATTCCGATCCCCCTTAAAATTAGGGTATACGTGGATAGAGGCGAAGATGATCGTCACACCCATTTTAAGGGGCAGCAGACGCTACAGCCCCTTGTAACACGCCCCACTGCCTCAGAACGCCCCGCAGCAGCCCCCAGGGCCCCCTCTACAGCCTCGGGCAGCCTGCCGAAGGCACCTTTGCCCGCCTCACCCCTTCGCCTGTCTCTTATAACAATCT
>NZ_NKUG01000042.1 GCF_014845095.1 Methylobacterium bullatum
TCCCCCGTACGACCCCGTTTGCAGCCATTCAAATTCCCCCATGGCCGGGGAGGCGCGGCCCTCCTCCCCCTTGGGGGGAGGAGTTGGAGGTGGGGGTGGTGGGGCGACCCTCCGCCGGTGGAGGCTGGCGGAGCCACCCCCACTCCTGACCTCTCCCCACTAAGGGGAGAGAGACCCGCGATTCACCTCACCCGTCTGCGAATAAACGCGAGGGGCCGAACCGTTCAGTCGACGTCGCCCCCCCGCCAATCGCCGGGTGTACGATTGACTCGTGCCCGAGGCCCATGCGCTCTTCGCCGGCGAGCGGGCGCCCGGGTCCCGCGCCGGATCCCTCCCGACCATGCTCGATCTCGCGACGCGGGTTTACAACCACAATTTCAAGATCGACCCGATCATCCGGTCGCTGCTCGATACGGATTTCTACAAGCTCCTGATGGCGCAGACGATCTTTCGCCGCCATCGCGACGCCGACGTGACCTTCGGCATCCAGAACCGCAGCCGCTCCGTCCGCATCGCCGATTTCGTCGATGTGGGCGAATTGCGCGAGCAGCTCGATCACGCCCGCACGGTTCGCCTGAGCCGGGGGGAATCCACCTGGCTGCGCGGCAACACCTTCTACGGCAACCGCCAGATGTTCTCGGCCGATTTCATGGATTGGCTCGAAGGCTTCCGCCTGCCGGACTACGAACTCGAGGCGCGCGACGGACAATACGTCCTCACCTTCCACGGTCCCTGGATCGAGACCACCATGTGGGAGGTGCCGGCGCTGGCCATCCTCAACGAGTTGCGCTCGCGCGGAATCCTGCGCGGGCTCGGCAAGTTCGAGCTGCAAGTGCTCTACGCGCGGGCGATGACCCGGGTGTGGGAGAAGATCGAGCGGCTGAAGCGCCTGCCGGGCCTCTCCATCGCCGATTTCGGCACCCGCCGCCGCCATGGCTTCCTGTGGCAGGATTGGTGCGTCGAGGCCATGCGCGAGGGCTTGGGCGAGGCCTTCCTCGGCACGTCGAACTGCCTCATCGCCATGCGCCGCGAAGTCGAGGCGGTGGGCACCAACGCCCACGAACTGCCGATGGTCTATTCCGCGCTGGCGGAGGACGACGCGGCGCTGGCCCAGGCGCCCTACGACGTGCTGCGCGACTGGCAGCAGGATTATGCCGGCAACCTGCTGGTGATGCTGCCCGACACTTACGGCACCACCGGGTTCCTCGCCCATGCGCCGGACTGGATGACGGCCTGGACCGGCATCCGCATCGATTCGAAGGACCCGATCGAGGGCGGCGAAGAGGCCATCGCCTGGTGGGCGTCACGCGGCTGCGACCCCCACGAAAAGCTCGCGATCTTCTCGGATGGGCTCGATGTCGGGACGATCGAGGAGATCCACGCGCATTTCCACGGGCGGATGCGCATCGGCTACGGCTGGGGCACCCTGCTCACCAACGATTTTCGCGGGCTGGTGCCGGATCACGGGCTCGATCCGATCTCCATCGTCTGCAAGGTCATCGCCGCCAACGGCCGCCCCACCGTGAAGATCTCCGACAACCCGTCCAAGGCCATCGGGCCGGCCGACGAGATCGCCCGTTACAAGCGCGTCTTCGGCACCGGGGAGATGGCGGCGATGCCGGTCATCGTGTGAGCGTCCGCCATTCCTCGGGCTGCTGCACGATGACGCCGTACCAGCCGAGCCCGGCATAGGTCTCGTAGCCGGGGGTACGGTGGAAGGCGGTGACGGCGCCTGCCGAATCGGCGCCGCTCCGCCGCTCGCCCGGCCGAAACGGCAGGATCTCCTGGAGGAGGGAGCGGCGGCCGGAGGATGCGAGGACGAGCCCCTGCGCGTCGACCAGCAGCACCCGCGTCCGCTCGCGATCCGCAGGGTCGATGCGAACGCCGTCCACGATGGACCGGGCCTGCGGCTCCCAATCGAAATGGATCGCCAGGATGCCGATGGGCCGTCCCTCGCTCCGGCCGCCTTCGCGGATGCCGGCGCAGAAGGTGGCGACCTGCGCGCCACCGAGACCCGGTTGGGGAGCCACCTCGGCGGCGACATAGGCGTCGCCATCGGGGAGGCCGGCCGCCTTCCTGAACCAGGGCTCGCCCGAAACGTCACGGCCGACGATGTCGCCGAAGCGGTCGGGCCGCCCATGCGCGATGACCCGTCCGTCCAATCCGCAGAGCCAGAGATCGAGATAGACCGTGTAGGCCCCGAGGATCACGGCCAGGCGCTCCGTGGCATGGGCGGCCCGCTCCGGCGTCGGATAGGCGGCGCATTCCACCAGGTCCCTATCGGTCGCCCACCAGCGCACATCGCAGGTCCGCTCATAGAGGTTGCGATCGATCAGCTCGACGGCATTGAGTGCGAGATCGATGAGGCGCGTGTTCTGGGATCGCTCGGACAATCTCTCGACCTGGGACTGAACCGAGACGATCCGGCCGCACAATTCGGCTTCGAGGGCCTTCGCCACGGTCTCGACCTCCGCGCCGATGGCGCGCACCTCCTGCGCCACCACCGCGAAGCCGCGCCCCATCTCACCGGCCCGCGCCGCCTCGATGAGCGCGTTCAAGGCCAGTATCTTCACCTGCGCCGTGATGCCCTGGATGCGGCGGCTCTTGTCCGAGGAAATGCGTTTGAGCTCGGCGATCTCGGCCGCGACACCGCGCAGGCTCGAATCACCGGTTTCGGAATCCGGAGACCCCGCCCGATCATCCCGCATGAAAACCACGTCGCCCATGTGCCCGCCGACAAATAAAATCGATCGATCAAATGAGGCACGATCTTATAAGAATCCATGAATTATGTTGTCCTGACTGAACTTGGCGCTATAGATCCCACTTCGTCCATCACGAAAGAGTGATGCCGAACAACAAAACCCGACATCATGAAGAGGCAGCGCGCCATCGGGCTTCGGATCAGCGGCTCCCGGGCCATGATCCTGATGAATATATCGTGGCAACGACACTGTCTTGGCTTGAAAGCAATGTTGTGCTGCCCGAACTTCGACGGCGGCCTGGATACGGGATCGGTTACTCGTCGGACGGCACCGGTAACTTCGCAACCGCATCGGCGAACCTATGATGATGGACGAAGGCAGAACCCATAAGGCGGACCTCATGCGGATCGATCTCAATGCCGATCTCGGCGAAGGCTACGGCCCCTACACGCTCGGCGACGACGCGGCCCTCCTCGATCTCGTCACCTCGGCCAACGTCGCCTGCGGCTTCCATGGCGGCGATCCTTCGATCATGGTCGTCACCGCCTCGGCGGCCAGGGCACGCGGCGTGGCCATCGGCGCCCATCCGGGATTTCAGGATCTGCGCGGTTTCGGCCGTCGCGTCATCGCCGAAAGCGCGGGGGAGATCGAGGCAGGGGTGGCCTACCAGATCGGAGCGCTCCAGGCCTGCGCGGCCCTCGGCCATCATCGCGTCACCCATGTGAAGGCGCACGGAGCCCTCGCCAACCTGTCGAACGCCGACGCGGATGTGGCGAAGGCTCTCGCGCGGGCGGTCCTCGCCGTCGACCGGACCCTGCCCCTGGTGGTGATGCCGGGCCTCGCGGCCGAGCGCGCGGCTCTCGATGCCGGCCTCGCCGTGGTGCGGGAGATCTATGCCGACCGGGCTTATGAGGAGGACGGGCAGCTCTGCGCGCGCTCGCGTCCAGGGGCCGTCATTCACGATGCGGCCGAGGCGGCGGCGCGGGTCCGCCGCATGGTGGAGGAGGGGGCGGTGATCACTCTGGCCGGCCGCAGGATCGCGGTGTCCATCGACACGATCTGCGTCCATGGCGACACGCCGCAGGCGGTGGAGACGGCGCGCGCGGTGCGGCTGGCCCTCGGGGAAGCGGGCTTCGAACTGGCCGCCTTCGCCGCTGCCTGATCTCGGAATGAATACAAACGTCGAAAGCAGCAGGGATCGTTTCCCGCCGATACTCCGTTCCCCATGGCGACGACGCTGGCGAGACCGCAGCGCCATCGTGTGCGTAGCGTTGAGACGGAATCGACATGGCGACACCCACCCCGGTTGAGGCCGCATCGCCGCAGGCGCCTAAGGCGGGGTCCGCGAGTGGCAAGAGTTTTGCGGGTGCAAAAAGTTCCGTGAGTGGCAAAAGCGGCATCTCCCGGGCGACGCCTCTGCGGGAACCGATGTTGCCGCCTCGGGCGACGCGCATCGCGGCGGCCGAAGCGCTCCCTCCTTCGCTGGTTTCGCCCCTCATCGTCACCGCGCTGATCGTCTCCGGCCTCTATATCGGCCGCGACGTCCTGATTCCCATCGCCATCGCGGTCCTGCTGTCCTTCGTGCTGGGCCCCATCGTCTACCTGCTGCGGCGCCTGCGCTTCGGGCGGTTCCTGTCGGTCGCCACCTCCGTCGTCATGGCGCTCGGGGTGGCGGCGGCGTTGGCCACCCTCATCGGCGTCCAACTCGCGGATCTGGCAAAGGACGTGCCCCGCTACCGAACCACCATCGAGCAGAAGGTCGAGGGCCTGCGCGACAGCCCGGCCGGCCGGCTGGCCGATTACGTCGCCAATATCGGCCGGACGATGCACCAGGGCGGCGAGGAGAGCGCCAAGCCCGAGGCTCCGAAGCCCGAGGCTGGAAAACCCAACGCTCCGCCGCCCGAGAAACCGGTCGTCGTCGAGATGAAGGAGCGGGCACCGGACCCGTTGGCCCTGGCCAACACCATCCTGTCGCCGATCCTGCATCCGCTGGCCACCACCGGCATCGTCTTCATCGTGCTGCTGTTCCTGCTGATGCAGCGCGAAGACCTGCGCGACCGCATGATCCGCCTCGTCGGGTCGAGCGATCTCCACCGGACCACCGTGGCGATGGACGATGCCGCGCGGCGTCTCAGCCGCTACTTCCTGGTCCAGCTCGCCCTCAACGCCGCCTTCGGCGTGGTGATCGGCATTTGCCTCTCCGTCATCGGCGTGCCCAACCCAGCCCTCTGGGGCATCTTCTCGGCGCTCATGCGGTTCGTGCCCTATATCGGCGCGGCGCTGGCGGCCCTGTTCCCCCTGGCCCTGGCGGCGGCGGTCGATCCCGGCTGGACGATGGTCATCGCGACGCTCGCGGTGTTCCTGATCCTCGAACCGCTGACCGGGCACGTCATCGAGCCGATGCTCTATGGGCAGTCCACCGGGATGTCGCCCTTCGCCGTGCTGGTCTCGGCCCTGTTCTGGACATGGCTATGGGGACCGGTCGGCCTGCTGCTGTCGACGCCGCTCACCGTCTGCCTCGTGGTGCTGGGGCGGCACGTGGACAAGCTCGAATTCCTCGACGTGCTGTTCGGCGACCGGCCGGCCCTGACCCCGGTGGAGAATTTCTACCAGCGCATCCTCGCCGACGACCCGGAGGAGGCCGAGGAGCATGCCGAGCTGATCCTGAAGGAATGTTCGCTCTCCTCCTATTACGACGACGTGGTGCTGAAGGGGCTCGAACTCGCCGCCCGTGACGCGGCGCGCGGGGTGCTCACGCCGGAGCAGAAAAACGATATCCGCGACACGGTGGCCGTCCTCATCGCCGGCCTCGACCGCCGCGAGGTCGAGGTGCCCGACGACGATTTCGCCATTCCGGACGACATCCCGGCAGCCTGGAAGCAGGACGGCGCGGTCCTGTGCGTGACGGGCCGCAGCTTCGTCGACGAATCGGCCTGCACGATCCTGGCCCAATTGCTGAACAAGCGCGGCATCGGCACCCGAATCGTTCCGTTCTCCGACGTGGCCCGGGTTCAGATCGACGGGTTCGACCCCGGCCCGGCCCGGATGCTCTGCATCGTATCCCTCGCCATCAACGGGGAGCCGACGCATCTGCGCCGCCTCGTCGGACGGCTGAAGAACCGCATGCCGGGCCTGCCCATCGTCGTCGGTCTCTGGCAGGCCGATCACGAGATCCTCAACGATGACAGCCAACGGGCGGCTATCGGCGCGGATACGCATGTGTCGTCCCTCGACGCCGCGTTGCAGGCCGTCCTCGCCCGGGCCGGCACCACGGCCTCGGTCGCGAGAGCGGAGCCTTCCGAACCCAAAGTTCCGCCGGAGACACCACCCGAATTGCCGCCATCGGCGCCGGTCGCCGCCGCGATTCCAACCTGAACGCGGCGGGTTTTCCGCCGCGGCCGAAGAGCCGGGCGATTCCGCTGATTCCGCCCGGGGGATGGCGGTGTTTCGGGCCTGTTCGTGGCGGTCCGGACTTGACGCGGGTCGCCCGTCACCGCTTCGGTTGCGGGGCGGTTCCACAGGGAGGCTTTCGATGAGCGTCGTCGATCTCGCACGGTTCATGGAAGACCTCGCCACCGAGTCGGGCCAGGCCATCCTGCCCTTCTTCCGGGCCTCGTTCGGCATGGACGACAAGGGCCGGGACACCGGCGCCTTCGATCCCGTCACGGAGGCCGACCGGGCGGCGGAGACGATCCTGCGCGGACGGATCCGCAGCACATTCCCCACCCACGGCATCGTCGGGGAGGAGTTCGGCTCCGACCACGCGGATGCCGAGTGCGTCTGGGTCCTCGACCCCATCGATGGCACCCGCGCCTTCATCACGGGGCTTCCCACCTGGGGAACGCTGATCGGCCTGCTCCATGACGGCGTGCCGGTGCGCGGGTTGATGAACCAGCCCTATCTCGGCGAACGCTTCGTGGGGGATGGGGCAAGCGCCTCGTTCCACGGCATTCGCGGCCCGCGCAAGCTCATGACCCGCCGCTGCGAGCGCCTCGCGGACGCTCTGCTCGCCACCACCGATCCGCGTCTGTTCGCGCCGGGCGACGAGCAGGATCGCTTCCGGAGCATCGAGGGCGCCGTGCGCATGTCGCGCTACGGCACCGATTGCTATGCCTATTGCATGCTCGCGGCAGGCCAGATCGACCTCGTGGTCGAGGCCGGTTTGAAGGCCCACGACATCGTCGCGCTGATCCCGATCATCGAGGGTGCCGGCGGCATCGTCACCGCCTGGGATGGCGGTTCAGCCGCGAAGGGCGGCCGGATCCTCGCCGCCGGGGACGTCCGGCTCCACGCCGCGGCCCTGCGCCACCTCAACCCGTAATGCACTGATTCTTTAATGGCTTAGGCTCTGCGTCACTCGTTTGGCCGAGGAGAAGCGATGGCCTC
Source organism: Methylobacterium bullatum (assembly GCF_014845095.1). GTDB lineage: Bacteria > Pseudomonadota > Alphaproteobacteria > Rhizobiales > Beijerinckiaceae > Methylobacterium > Methylobacterium bullatum. The sequence goes on from NZ_NKUG01000042.1 coordinate 7,092, forward strand.
TTCCGGTCAATCGGGGGCGTGTCTCACGGCGTCATCGCGGCGGCGACGGCCCGCCCCGCATCGGCGTGTTCAGCCCTTTCCGACACGACAGTCCCCGGTACGAAGGCATCGAAAGCCGCCCAGAAATCGTCTCGAATCGCGTCGCGTTCCGAGAGGATCTCATGACGGGCGTCGGGCAGGACGAGGAGGAAACCGGAGGAGAGGCGGCCCACGAACCGTTCCGTGATCGCGGTGTCGCAAACTGGGTCGGCGCCGGCGCCGATCACGAGAGTCGGAATGCGGATCGAGGCGGCTTTTCGCGGATCGGCGAGCTTCGCCATCGCCCGGAACGCGCCGACGATCCAGGCCACGCTCGGATCCCCCACGGCGCTGGCGCCGACGGCCCGGGCCGCCTGGGCGTTGCGTTCATAGCGTGTGGGATCGCCCGAGAGGCGGTTTCCCGCGAACGGTTTCGTAGCCAAAGAGGCGGGCTTGCCGAACGGGATGTAGCTGCGCCCGAGACCCAGCCTGTGCAGGACACGAGCAAGGAAGAACGACGCCGCCGGGAAGCGGATCATCCGGATCGACAGCATCGGCGCCACCGTCACGAGGCGGGCGAAGGGCAGCCACCCATCCATCGCCCCGGTCAGCGCCACGGCGCCGCCCATGGAATGGGCCAGGCACATATGCGGATGCGGCATCAGCGGCCGCAGGATCGCATCCTCGATCGCCTTGAGATCGCGGCGATAATCGTCGAATCGCGCGACGTGGCCGCGATGCGCGTCGGAGACCTGCCGTTGTGATTCCCCCTGGCCCCGCCAATCGAACGCGACAACGGCGAAACCGCGCCGGCGCAGCTCCGAGATGGTCTCGTAATATTTTTCGATGAACTCGGCCCGGCCCTGCAGCAGGCACACTGTTCCCTTCGCCAACCGGGTCGTCGGGCGCCAATGGGCCGCCCTCAGCCGGATCCCGTCATCTGCATGGACGACGACCAACGTCCCCCCCGGAGGGGCCGGATTTCCAGGCGTGGAAGCAAGGGTCAACATGTGGAGGATCCAGACAAGAGAAGCAGCGGCAAATTTTGCATGAGAAGGGCTATCCAGACTCTTGAAGCCTTCCGACGTACCTCCGATATTGGAGGAGCGCCGGCCGATACGGCGGCGCAACGGTCCGGCCCTCTGGGCGGACGATAACGTTACATGTTGCTTCCTACGGAGAATATGTCATGCGCCAGTTCGATCTTGCTCCCCTCTATCGCTCTACCGTCGGCTTCGACCGTCTTTTCTCGGCCCTCGACCAGTTCGTGAGCGCCGATGCGGTCCCGACCTATCCGCCCTACAATATCGAGCGCACAGGCGAAAACGCTTACCGTATTACCGTCGCGGTGGCTGGGTTCACCGAATCCGACCTCACCATCGAGGTTAAGGAAAACGCGCTCACGCTCAAGGGCGAGCGCAGTCCCGACACGACCCGCAAAGCCGAGGTTCTTCATCAGGGGATCGCAGCTCGCGGGTTCGAACGCCGGTTCCAGCTCGCCGACTATGTTCAGGTCACGGGTGCGGCCCTGGAGAACGGCCTGCTCCATATCGATCTCGTCCGAGAGATTCCGGAGGCTAAGAAGCCCCGCCAGATCCAGATCGCCACGTCGGGCGCCGTGAAAGCGCCCGTGATCGAAGGTCAGGTGCAAGCAGCGGCGTAATCGCCGGTCTTTCGACCATGAGCGCCCCGACCGGGAGGTCGGGGCGCTTGCTCGCGTTCAAAATCCATCGAACCGGTCGCCTCGGCCCGGCTCCCGGCATCGGTAGCCGATGAAGCAATCCGCCATATCGCGGGTGGGCGCGTAGGCGGGGATGGTGATCTCAGTGACCTCGCATGCGCCACGGTCGCGCACGAAGCGATCGTAGGTCGATCCACCTGTCCCGAGGACGATGCCCCGGCTCCGTGACACGACGGCTCTCGCCTCTGGGCAGGTCATGTCGAGGGTTGATGGCCGCTGTGCCATGGCGGGCCAACTGATGCCGATGACGGTACATATAACGCAGATGAAACGGTAAACCTTCAACACAGCCCAACGCTCCTCGTCTTCCACCGCACGGAAACGCGGTCTCACCGAGGTAACTCCAAGCCGATCAGCCAGGTTTCGGTAGAGGATTCAGAGGTCGCCGAAGACGAGTTGCCCCTGAGGGCTTTGCCTGCGGCGTGCAGCGACCGGAGCCTCCTTGCGAACCGGAGGTTTTGATGCAGGACGGTGCTGTCTCGGCTCGCCGCGCATCCGGGCTTTTGCTTTGTCGCGGGCCACGGCTTCAGGTGCATTCGGGTTGTCGCTCAGCCATTTGCCGCGCTTGATCACCTCGTTGACCCGCCCCTGGTTCACGCCGACCTTGAAGGCGATCTCCTGCTGGGTCATTCCCGTGGAGGCGTGGAGATCAAGGATGGCTCGCGCCAGATCCGGCGTCATCTTCTGCCCCGTGAGGCGTCGTGCCGGCTTGATCGTGCGGGTCGCCCGGTCGCGTTCGCGCAGACGCTGGAGCAGGGCGAGCGCCATGTTCATGCCCTGCTCGCGCAGGGCCTCCTCGAATTCCTTCAACGTCGCCATCGTCGGCTTCCTCGCTGCCGTCGCAGCCGAACCATTGGACCGGCCCGTCAACGAGAGAACGGTCGGGCATGCGCCAAGGTTGCGACGGATGCTCTCGCTAGATTGAACAGGGTTGGGCCGACATCGCGGCAATGACAACCGGGTGAAGATTTCATCCACCGCTAATGCATCGTCAGTCGCTCGAGGTAGCATCGATCCTCTGACACCCGTCGTCACATGCGACGGGCTCATCCTTACCCTTACAGGCCCGCCCTTGGCGGAAAGCCCGAGCTTCGGCTAAACCGCGCGGCACACGCGGCTTTCGAGGACGCCTCCCCAATGATCAGTCCGATCCTTTCCGTCGCCCGCGACGGATCAGCGCCCGGCGTCCCCTCTCTTGTCGAAGCTCTGGAGAGCGGCTCGGTCCTCGTCTTCCACGATGAAGACTTCCCCTTCAACGATTTCGAGAAGCGCTTCGTCGAGCGACCCTTTGCCGACGGCAAGGCCAAGAACGTCAACATCCGCGGCAAGGAGGCCTCACTGAGAGGGGCAGCCGGAACGCCGGAGGAGCAGGAGGCCCTGCGCCAGCTTCTCATCCGCTACAAAGCCTTCGCCCAGGGGCTGATCGACCGCCATCTGCCGGCCTATACCGGCAAGATCACGCTGGCCGGCACCTCCTACCGCCCGTTCGAGGTGGACCAGCGCAAGCTCAGCTGGCGCCGGGACGATACACGCCTGCATGTGGACGCCTTTCCGTCGAACCCGATCGGCGAGAAGCGCATCCTTCGCATCTTCCGCAACATCAACCCGAACGGGCAGCCCCGCCTGTGGCGGGTGGGCGAGGATTTCGGCTCGATGGCCGAGAAGTTCTTGCCGCGCCTGCCCGGCTACTCGCCCTCGTCGGCGCGGCTGCTGGCGGCACTGCGTATCACCAAGGCGCGCCGCTCCGAATACGACCATCTGATGCTGCATCTCCACGATGCACTGAAGCAGGACATAGAGTACCAGCAGAAGGGTCCCCAGGCCGACGTGCAGTTCGCCCCGGGCCAGACCTGGGTGACGTTCTCGGACCTTGTCATGCATGGCGCCATGGGCGGCCGCTACATGTTGGAACAGACGGCCTACCTGCCCGTGACGAGCCAGGCGGATCCGGAGCGCAGCCCGCAGCGGATCCTCGCCAAGAAGCTCGGGCGCAAACTCCGTTAAGATCACCCCCACCACAGAGACCGGGTTTAGGACCACGCCATGATCCTCGAGATTGCACAGATCGACATCAAATCCGGCATGGAGGCTGATTTCGAAGCGAACCTCGCCAAAGCATCCGAGATCTTCAAGGTCGCCAAGGGCTGCAAGAGCTTCGCCGTGCGCCGTTCCGTGGAGAAACCCCAGCGCTACCGGCTGCTAATCGAGTGGGAGACGCTCGCCGACCATACCGAACTCTTCACCGGGTCGCAGGCGTGGAAGGATTATCGTGCGATGGTCTCTCCGTTCTTCGAAGGACCGCCCAGCGTCGAGCATACGGAGCTCACCCTCCAGGCGTTCTGACGCCCGGATTGCCGGATAAGCATTTCGATGCGGCTGTCGAGGAGCGCCTAGGGCTTCACGCGGCATCCAGCGAAAGACCCATCAACCTCGGCGCACCGTCGTGACATCGCCGAAAACGTCCTTGGCGTCGCTCCGATCGGCGTGCCGCGATGCTACCACTCTGCCAGGGCGCAGACCCATATCAGCGGTACCTGAGTGCAACGGGAGAACGGCGGGCGAATCCGGTTGCATCACGCTCCCAGGCCTTGCTCTTGGAGGGCGTACAAACCAACCTGTGCGGCATGCAGCTGAAACCTACGCAACTCGCCGTAGCGTTCGGTTAGGATTAAAAATTCTTTCGTGGATCACACCGCTGCCGTGCGGCTTCAGCGAAGACGGTCCGATACGGTCTTGAGCGTACTTTCGATGGACCATGCGTGGCGGGTGAGGTCGCGCCGTGCGCAGGCACTGGCCTGCAGGAAGTCCGGCAAGAGCGCCGACGAGCGGGGTCCACATTCGGCGACGGCCGAGAGAAGCAGGAAGGCAAGCGGCCCGAGTGTCAGGATCAGCTTGAGACCGACATAGGCTCGGCCGAAGACGCCACGCCGCCGTCGAGGAGAAGACTTTTCGGAGTGCGGCGGGTCGATGCGACGCAACGGCACGCTCCGCTCGGTTGGCTGACCAGAAGCTTCGTCGTCGGCCTGGGGAAAATGCGCGTCTCGGAACCGTTCGAGCTTGCTCGGAGCCATCTCTCTCGTCTCGACCGCAGGTCTCGCCACAGTCGGCCGTCTTTCGTAAGGATTCGATGATCGGGTTTGGATGAAATGAATCCTTCCACACCCTGGCGCGCGATTCGGGCGAAGCCTTCGCCACGGTGACAGCCGACCGTGGACTGCTTACTGAGGGAAACCGTCCTCGATAGAGGCGGCTTCATCCGTAGCGTCCTTGCACAGGCGTCCATCGCCCATGATCCAGCGCCCCCTCCGCATCGGCACCCGCGGTAGCCCAATGGCTCTCGCACAGACGGGAATGGTCCGCGATAAGATCGTGGCGGCTAATCCGGGGCTGGAGACAGAGTTGGTGGTGGTCAACACGGTGGCCGACCGCATCCTCGACCGACCGCTCTCCGAGATCGGCGGCAAGGGACTGTTCACGAAGGAACTCGAACAGGCCCTTTTCGCCGACGTGGTCGATGTGGCCGTACATTCGATGAAGGATGTCGAGACCTGGTTGCCCGAAGGGCTGGTCATCGCCTGCATCCTGGAACGGGACGATCCGCGCGATGCCTTCCTCTCCGCGCAAGCGGAGGGTTTTGCCGGCCTTGCGCCGGGCGCCCGCGTCGGCACGTCCTCCCTGCGCCGAGCCGCTCAGGTCCTCATGCGCCGCCCGGACCTGCGCATCGTCCCCATGCGCGGCAACGCCAATACCCGGATGCGCAAGCTTCAGGAGGGCACCTGCGAGGCGACGCTCCTGGCCCTTTGCGGCCTCGAACGCCTTGGTATGGCCGACATGGCACGGAGCGTCCTGGCCGTGGACGAAATGCTCCCCGCCGTGGCGCAGGGCGCACTCGGCATCGAATGCCGGGAGGCGGATTCCGACGTTCGTGCGTTGCTCGCCCCTCTTCGATCCGCCACGGCCACGTCCGAACTCGACGCCGAGCGCGGGCTCCTGGCGGAACTCGATGGATCGTGCCGCACACCCATCGCGGCCCTGGCGCGGATCGACGGCGACGTGCTGACCCTCGACGGTCTGTTGTTCCTGCCTGACGGCAGCGCCCATTGGGCGGTCCGCCGTAGGGGCACGGTATCGGACGCCGCTCGGATCGGACAGGATGCCGGAGCCGAACTGAAACGCGCAGCCGGCGACACCTACGCCAAACATCTGCAATAAGCGGTCTCCCGCTCCAACGGCATCAATGCCGATCCGGGGTAGGCGCGGCAACTTCGCGCGTTGCGGATAGGAGAGGAACGGTTAATCGCTCATCGGCTACGGTAAGGGTACAGTCCTATACTCTTTGCGGTTCGGGGATACAGATGGATGAGGTCTGCGCCCACCCGTCGTCCCGCTCACCGGTGCTGATCCATCTCGACGGGGATACCCCAGGACGGGAAGAGATCACGGTTGAGCGCCGCGAGGATGCACAAGTGATCGCGGCCCTCCAGGCCCGTATCGAGGACCAGGCCCGCTTCATCGACGCCCAGGCCCTGTCTCTTGCCCACAGCCGTAAGATCTTCGAACGCGCCTCGGCCGTGGCCAGGATCGGAGTGTGGGAATGCCGCCTCGAAGACGAGGCACTGACCTGGACCGATGCCGTCTACCGGATGTTCGACCTGCCGGTGGGCTCCGCGGTGGACCGCGAAACGACCCTGGGCTGCTACAGCCCGGAGTCACGCGTCCGCCTCGACACACTTCGGAGCGAGGCCATCGCCGAGCGTGGCGGCTTTACCCTGGACGCCGAGATCGTAACGGCTTTGGGCAACCGACGCTGGATCCGCCTGACCGCTACGGTGGAATGCGAGGGAGGAATACCGGTCCGCATCTTCGGCATGAAGCAGGACATCACCGAGGAGAAGATTCTCGCCGACCGGACCCGCTATCTCGCGGAGTTCGATACCCTGACGGGCCTGCCCAACCGCACAAGCTTCTACGGCCGCCTCACCCGGATGGACCGACTGGGAGCCCTGCTGCTCCTCGACCTCGACGGCTTCAAACAGGTCAACGACCTTCATGGCCACATGGCCGGCGATGCCTGTCTCGCCGAGGTGGGGCGCCGCCTCAAAGAGACGTGCCGTCACACGGAATTCGTCGCACGCATCGGGGGTGACGAGTTCGGGGTCGTCGTCGGCGCCACCATCGGCACACAGGGCCTCGCGACCCTGGCGAAACGGATCATCGCCGCCATGGTGCCGCCCATCGCCTGGGGGCAGGGGACCTTCACGATCGGCGTCTCCATCGGCATCGCCACGATGGTGAGCCACAGTCCGGAGGACCTCTTCGCAGAGGCCGACATGGCCCTCTATGCGGCCAAGGCGGATGGGCGCGGGACATTCCGCCTAGCCCCTCCGGCGAAATGACGGCGACCGTCTCACGCCTATGCGTGGTGCGATACCAGAGCGGGGGATAGGCCGCGCTCCGCCGCCATCATCCGGGCAAGGGCGACGATCTCGCGGATCTGAAACGGCTTGCGGACCGAGAGGCTTCCTCGAAGTGGCCTGCGATCGAAATAGGCATTCGTCGACGCATAGATGACCGGGCGGTCAGGACGAACCTCGCGGAAGGCGCGAGCCACCGTCCATCCGTCGATCAATCCCGGGAGATTGATATCGGTCAGCAACCAGTCGAAATCGGCACCACGCGTTCTAAGAAGCGTCAGAGCGTCTTCGCCACTGGACGCCGCGACGGCCGTGAGGCCGGCACGCTCGCACTGGATCGTCAACATATCCAGCAGGAGGAAATTGTCCTCGACGATCAGAACGTTCGGTGCGCCACTCATGCCGGCTGTCGACCCTTTCATACATCAACAAATAACTGCATTAATGGTTAAGCTTCCATCAATGGTCGCGTCGATTCGGAGATCGTCGGCGACATGGACGGTGGGTCGTTCAAATACCCTTCGACGATGCGTGAGGCAGCGGTGGAGCACACGTCCGACAAGGGGAGAGGGACGGTCTGCGACGAGGCAACGCTCGCCGAACTCGAGGTTCTTCTCGGGCACGACCATCTGAAACGGCTTCTGTCCCTGCTCGTCGTCGAGATCCGCGTCCGCTTTCCCGCCGGGAACGACGATCGGGCCACTATCGCGCAGGATGCCCATGCTCTGTTGGCATCGAGCGGGTCTCTCGGTTTTCTCGACCTTTCGCGGTGCTGTTCGGTCATCGAACAGGCCTGCCTGAAGGGCGACGACATCGCCATCCCGCTGCAGGAAGGGCGGATCGCCGCCGACCGCGCGCTGACCGCCCTCGCCGTCTTGGGCGCGCGCGAATGATGGCCATCGTGCTCCTTGAGAAGCTCATGGCACGAACCCGTTGCGCCGAAGGCACACCCGCCAAGAGTGCGGAGCGCGCGGCTTATCCGTCGCGTGACTGCCGCATTTGAGGTGCGACACGGATCGTTGCGCAGGTCACGAGGCCATTCTGGGAAATCGAGGTGCCGAGCGTCACATACGGCGACTGGAATTCGGCCTTTGAAACACCCCGTCAAGGTTGACGGAACCTTCGCTTAACCCGCTCGACCTACACAGGTCGCACCACCGAACGGCCCCGTGGGGACGTCCCGGAACCGGACGCCCCGCCCGAGGAGAGCAAGACCATGTCCATGACCGCGCGCTTTCGCGTGTTTCCGCTCGCGGCAGCCCTTTGCGCCGCGCTCAGTGTCGCTGCCTGCACCAACGACAAGGATCTCGCCGACGCCTCGGGTTTTGCAGGCGGCGCCAATACGCCGGGCAGCGCTCAAGACTTCGTCGTCAATATCGGCGACCGCGTCTTCTTCGAATCGGATTCGACCGACTTGACGCCGACTGCCACCGCCACCCTCGACAAACAGGCTCAGTGGTTGCAGCGCTACCCTCGCTACACATTCCTTGTCGAAGGCCATGCCGACGAGCGCGGCACCCGCGAGTACAACTTCTCGCTCGGCGAGCGCCGGGCTCAATCCGTCAAGGACTACCTGTCCTCGCGTGGACTCGCCGCCGGAAGGATGCGGACGGTCTCCTACGGCAAGGAGCGCCCGGTCGCCGTGTGTAACGACATCTCCTGCTGGTCTCAGAACCGCCGCGCCGTAACCGTCCTCGACCGGGGCGCCGGCTCCTGAAGGCGAAGGTGACCTTCGCAGGCGTGGCCCTTTTTTTGCCGCGTCCCGGCACATCTGCTATCGGCGGGGCGCTGCCGATGCATCCCCGTCCGATCCGATCACAGGTGCCGATTCCCATGCTCCGCCGCCTGCTTCTCACGGCCACGTTTCTCGCATTCCTCGCCCCTCTGACCGCCGTCGGTCCGGCGGCGGCTCAGGATGCGTCGGAGTTCGTCGTTCGCCTGAACCGCATCGAGAACCAGTCTCGCCAGATGGCGGGTCAGATCGAGACGCTGCAATACGAGAATCGCCAGCTCAAGGAACAGCTTCGCAAGTTCCAGGAGGACGTCGAATACCGGCTGCAGGAAGGCAAGAGTGGCGGTGGAAAGCCTACCGCCCCTCCGTCCGGCACCAATCCCGGACAAGCCAAGCAGCAGAAGCGCAGCGATGCCTTCGACCCGGAGCAGAATCCGGGCCGTCCCGGCGGGCCGATGCAGCTCGGCACGACCATCCCCTCCGCCGCCATCGCCGCTGCGCCGTCGTCACGGGGCCCGAGTGTACCGCCCACCGTGGTCGATGCCGATGACGAGGAGCCTGGCCTGTCTCCTCCCGGCCTGGGCGGCCCCGTCGACCTCACGCCCCCCTCACGCGTGCCCACAACCGGCACGCTGCCGAGCCCGGCACGCCCGATGACCAGCGTGGCCGCGACCACGACGGGGGACGCACGTGCGGATTACGAGACGGCCTACGGCTACATCGCCGGACGGCATTACGAACAGGCGGAGATGAGCCTGCGCCAGTTCATTCAGTCGCATCCGCGCGACGCGCAGGTGCCGTCGGCGACCTACTGGCTCGGTGAGAGCTACCTCCAGCGAAACCGCAACCGCGAGGCGGCCGAGCAGTTCCTGAAGGTCTCCACGGATTACGCGCGCTCGCCCCAGGCGCCGGACGCGATGCTGAAGCTAGGGATCTCGCTGAATGCCCTCGGCGCTCGCGAACAGGCCTGCGCGACCCTCGCGGAACTGGAACGCAAATTTCCTTCCGCCGCACAGGGTGTCCGCCAAAGCGTGGTCCGCGAGCAGAAACGCGCACGCTGCGCCGCTTGAACGCCGCTCCATCGAGTGACGGCATCGATGCGACGCTCGCCGTCGCGCTAATGCCGTATCTCAGGTCCAGCCGCCTTCTCATCGCCGTCTCCGGCGGACCGGATTCCACCGCGTTGATGCATGCGGCCGCCCGGCTCGGTTCGGCGCATCCGATCCAGGTGGCAACGGTGGATCATCGCCTCCGAGCAGAAGGAGGCGACGAGGCCCGGAGCGTCGGTCTCACCGCCAGGGCACTCGGTCTGAGCCATCACATCTTGACCTGGGACGGCGACAAGCCGAGCCGTGGTATTCAAGCCGCCGCCCGTCACGCGCGCTACACCCTCCTCGCGGAATGCGCGGGCCGGGTCGGTGCCGATACCATTCTCACCGGTCATACCGCCGACGATCAGGCGGAGACCGTGCTGATGCGGCTTCTCGCCGGAAGCGGTCCGGGGGGGCTCGCCGGGATGCGGCGCGAACGCGACCTCGCGCCGGGAATGCGCCTAGCGAGGCCCTTCCTCGATATCCCGAAGGCGGACCTCGTCGCCTACTGCGCTGCCCATGGGCTGGTTTCCGCGCGCGATCCCTCGAATGTGGATGAGCGCTTCGCGCGCGCGCGCCTGCGCCGCCTCATGCCCGATCTCGCGGCGGAAGGCCTCAGCCCCGAGCGGCTCCGCCGCCTCGCCGCCCGCATGGCTCGCGACGAAGACGCGTTACGCGACGCCGCCTGCGCCGCCTTCACCGCACTCCGCATCACCGCAGATGCCGTCGTATTGGATGCCCCTCCGCTGGCGGCTTTGCCGGATGCGATCCTCATCCGCGTTGTCGGACTCGCATTGCACGAGGCTGGCGGGGGAGGGGCTATTCGCCTCGAACGCCTGGAACGTCTCGTCGTCGACGGTCTCCGGCCGGCCCTCGTTGCAGGCACCGCCATGCGGAGGACCCTTCGCGGCATCCTCGTCGATCTGAACGCGGAGGGCGTCCTCTCCTTACGCACAGCCCCGCCCCGGCGGTCTCCATCTTAGGGGCGCGCTCACCTTTCCCCTGACTGGCTTGCCGCAGGCTGGCCCGATTTACTTGGCAAGGGGGGCGGCACTGCCTACATTGCCGACATGCATCCGCGTGATCCGTCCACCAAACGCGGGACCGGACGCCCCCAGGGATTGATCGATGAACCCGAACTTCCGCAACTTTGCCTTGTGGGTCGTCATCTTCCTGCTCGTGCTGGCGCTCGTCACCTTGTTCCAGAATCCGGGACATCGCGGCGGCGGCAGTGAGATCGCCTATAGCCAGCTTCTGAACGATGCCGATTCCGGCAAGATCCAGACGGTGGTGATCTCCGGGCAGGACGTGAGCGGTACCTATGTCGGTGGTGGCAATTTCACCTCCTACGCGCCCAACGATCCTAACCTGGTGTCCAAGCTTCAGAGCAAGGGCGTGCAGATCACAGCGCGTCCCCCCTCGGACAACACGCCCTGGTTCATTCAGCTGCTCGTGAGCTGGCTGCCCATCCTCGTCTTCATCGGCGCCTGGATCTTCCTGAGTCGCCAGATGCAGTCGGGTGCCGGACGCGCCATGGGCTTTGGGAAGTCGAAGGCCAAGCTTCTTACCGAGGCGTCGGGCCGCGTGAGCTTCGACGACGTCGCCGGCGTCGAGGAAGCCAAGGAAGACCTGCAGGAGATCGTTGAGTTCCTGCGCGATCCCCAGAAGTTCCAGCGTCTCGGCGGCCGCATTCCGCGCGGTGTGCTCCTCGTCGGCCCTCCTGGCACGGGTAAGACCCTCATTGCCCGTGCAGTGGCGGGCGAGGCCAACGTGCCGTTCTTCACGATCTCGGGCTCCGACTTCGTCGAGATGTTCGTCGGCGTCGGCGCGTCGCGTGTCCGCGACATGTTCGAGCAGGCGAAGAAGAACGCACCCTGCATCATCTTCATCGACGAGATCGACGCAGTGGGCCGCCATCGCGGTGCCGGCCTGGGCGGTGGCAACGACGAACGCGAGCAGACCCTGAACCAGCTCCTCGTGGAGATGGACGGGTTCGAGGCCAACGAGGGCGTGATCATCATCGCGGCCACGAACCGCCCTGACGTGCTCGACCCCGCCCTACTGCGTCCGGGTCGGTTCGATCGTCAGATCATGGTGCCGAATCCCGACGTCGTCGGCCGTGAGCGCATCCTGCGTGTCCACGTCCGCAAGGTGCCCTTGGCACCGGATGTCGACCTCAAGGTCATCGCGCGCGGCACCCCGGGCTTCTCCGGCGCCGACCTGATGAACCTTGTCAACGAATCCGCTCTCCTCGCGGCCCGTCGTGGCAAGCGAATCGTCACGATGCACGAGTTCGAAGACGCCAAGGACAAGGTGATGATGGGTGCTGAGCGGCGCACTCTGGTCATGACCGAGGATGAGAAGCGGCTCACCGCCTATCACGAGGGCGGTCATGCCATCGTCGCCTTCAACGTGCCGGCCACCGATCCCGTCCACAAGGCGACGATCATTCCGCGCGGCCGGGCGCTCGGCATGGTCATGCAGCTGCCGGAACGCGACAAGCTGTCCATGAGCTTCGAGCAGATGACCTCGCGTCTTGCCATCATGATGGGCGGCCGCATCGCCGAGGAGATGACCTTTGGTGCAGACAAGGTGACTTCGGGCGCCCAGTCGGACATCGAGCAGGCGACCCGTCTCGCTCGCATGATGGTGACCCGGTGGGGCTTCTCTCCTGAGCTCGGTACCGTGGCCTACGGCGAGAACAACGACGAGGTCTTCCTCGGCATGTCCATGGGCCGTCAGCAGACGGTTTCCGAGGCCACCGCCCAGAAGATCGACGCCGAGGTCCGCCGTCTCGTCGAGACCGGCCTCGAGGAAGCCCGTCGAATCCTCGGAGAGCACAAGGACGATCTCGAAGCGCTCGCCCAGGGGCTCCTCGAATACGAAACCCTTTCGGGGGACGAAATCAAGAACCTGATCGCAGGAAAGCCGCCGATCCGCGATGCGGGCGATGGACCGGCGCCTATTCGCGGTTCTTCCGTCCCCTCCGCTGGTCGCGGCCGTCCGCGGGACAGCGAGGGTGGGCTGGAGCCCCAACCGCAGGCGTGACGCCCGCGTGATCACTCTACGAAGATAACAAAGCGGCGAGGGCGACCTCGCCGCTTTTCTTTTGGTTGCCAAAGCCCAATCCGGACGGCATCGCGGATCGACCATATGGCGAGGCGCGGGTCGGCCGTGTCCATCGTCGCGATAAGGCGCCACTATCGATGCACGAAGCGGCACAGGACGCGATCGGTGAACTGACTGATCCGGAACACCGTCTCGTCGAGGCCGGCCGTGCAGGCGACATCCTGAGGCTCGCCCCCGGGGAGGCCATCCGCGCCAGCGTGATCCGGGCTCTCGTCTGCGCCGAGAGAACGGACTGGCCCGTGGCTCCCGAGGGCGTGCGGCTCGTCGGCGGCCGTGTCTTGGGCCTCCTTGCCTGTGCCGACCGCTACCTTGTCAGACCGCTCTGGATCGACGATGCGGAGATCCCGGACGGCATCGACATCAGCAACAGCCATACGCGGACATTGTCTTTCGAGAAGAGCCGCATCGGTAACGGCTTGTCGGCTCAAGGCGTGACAATTGCCGGACCGCTCTTCATCTCGCATGCCACCTTCACCGGCACCTGCGATATCAGCGGAGCCTCGATCGCCAGCACATTCACGGCAGACGGAGCCGTGTTCGATCACCCCAATGGAGATGCGATCAACGCCCAGCGCAGTTCCATGGCTGGGTCTTTCCTCAATCATGCGGCGGTGAAGGGAGGGTGCCGCTTCCTCGGTGCGACGATCCGAGGGCAATTCGTCGCCGTGGGTGCGGTCTTCGACAACCCCGCCGGCGATGCCATTGATGTGCAGGACATCACGGTAGCGGGGATCTTCCTCGATGGCGCGACCATCATGGGCACCTGCCACCTCGTCAGCGCTCACATTGCCGCGCAGTTTGCCGCCGAGGGGGCGACATTCCACCAACCGAACGGTACCGCCATCAATGCCCAGGGCAGCCGTATCGGCAGCGTCATCCTGCGCGGCGGAGTCGGACCTGACAACGTCCCCATTCCCAGCACGATCAACGGCGGCCTCAATTTCAGCCGCGCAACCGTGGAGCATCATTTCGAGATCAGCGGAGGCACTCTGACGGGTGGCCCGTCCGGTGCGCTCGATGGGCGCGGCATCGAGACGAAGGGACGATTCATCATCGGGCGCGACGCCTATGTCACCGGTGCGATCCTGCTCTCGGGGGTCGAGATTCGCGGCTCCCTCGATCTCTCCGGCAGCCACATCCTGTCAAGCGCGATTGCCCAGGACACTTACGGCGAATCTGCGCATGGGGTGGCGAGCTTTGAAGACGATCCCTTGCGCTTCGTTGCCCTTGATCTGAGCGAATCCAATATTTCGCACCTTATCATGCCGGATGCCACAGACATGCGGTATCCGGGATGCGGACGCCCGCGCGGAATCGTCGATCTCTCCCGGCTGAAGGTGGGCACCTATGTGGATTTTGCCTCCGCCTGGCCAGTTCCTGTGCCCCTCCGCCGTAGTCTCGGTCCTGACAGGTTTCGCGATGCGAAGGATCGCGACGCCGATCACCTCATCTTAGACGGGTTCGAATACCAGCATCTAGACAATCCAGACGGCGACGCAGTGCCCTCGCTGCCGACGCATACGGCGAGGCAGCGCTGGCTCCGCGGGCAATCCCGCGACGATCTCTTCACCCGGCTTCGCCCGCAACCTTGGCGCCATCTCGCCAAGGTGCTGGCGAGCCAGGGTTACGAAGAGGATGCTCACCGCATCGCAATCGCCCGCCGCGTGGCCGAACGGCACGCGCGTGAAACCGGGTGGTTCCTGCGCTGCATCAACTGGCTGCTGCACGTCCTGGCCGATTATGGGTTCAATCCGTGGAAGGCCGTGGGCTGGTCGGTTGTGGTCATCGTGGTCTGGGCCGCCGTCTATACCGGCGCTGCCTTCGAGTCGTGCAAAGCGGGGCCACGTCTCTGCCAGGACGGAGAGATCTTCGTCCGAACGGCGGCGGCCGATTTCGTGCCCGGCGTCACGAGCAGCGACGAGGCGAGGGATAAGCTCGTCAACCTCTACCCGGCCTTCGATCCGCTGGCCTATTCGTTCGATACCTTCATGCCGCTCTTCGATGCCGGCACGGACCGGTTTTGGCGGGTGAACACGGCGACCTGGCGAGGGGTGGCGCTCTATTATTTCAGCATCGCAGAGCAGATCGAGGGCGCCGTCCTCGTTTCCCTGATCATTACCGGCTTCACCGGCCTCCTCACCCGCGACGAAGCTTGACCGAACTGGGACGGAGCACCATTCGTTTGCCATGCTTCGATACCATTCAGCGAAACGAAACCGGCTATGACGGGCCGTGACGATCAGGATTGAAGAACGTGCGTAAGTATTTCGGCACAGACGGCATCCGGGGCCGCGCCAATGGGGTGATCACTCCTGAACTCGCTCTCAAGGTAGGGCAGGCGGCGGGATTGGTGTTCCAGCGGGGCGATCACCGCCACAGGGTCGTGATCGGCAAGGACACCCGCTTGTCCGGCTACATGATCGAGACGGCTCTCGTCGCGGGGTTCACATCGGTGGGCATGGACGTGATGCTGCTCGGCCCGATGCCGACGCCGGCCGTGGCCATGCTCACCCCCTCCATGCGCGCCGATCTCGGGGTCATGATCTCCGCCTCGCACAATCCGTTCGAGGACAATGGCATCAAGCTGTTCGGCCCGGACGGATTCAAACTGAACGACGATGTCGAGCGCGCCATCGAAGCCTTGATCGACGGGGAGCTGCACAAGAAGCTTGCCGGCCCGCGCGATCTCGGCCGCGCCAAGCGGATCGAGAGCGTGCACGCCCGCTACATCGAATTCGCCAAGCGCACGCTGCCCCGCAACGTCACCCTCGACGGCCTGCGGGTGGTGGTCGATTGCGCCAACGGCGCGGCCTACCGCGTCGCGCCGGAAACTCTCTGGGAGCTCGGCGCAGAAGTGATCGCCATCGGTGTCGACCCCGACGGCTTCAACATCAACCACGATGTCGGCTCGACGGCACCTGCGGCCCTTGCCGCCAAGGTGCGGGAGTTGCGGGCGGATATCGGCATTGCCCTCGACGGCGACGCGGACCGTGTTCTCATCGTCGATGAGAAGGGCCAGTCGGTGGATGGCGACCAGTTGATGGCCGTCGTGGCGCGGTCCTGGAAGGACGACGACCGGCTGACCCAGCCCGGCATCGTCGCAACGATCATGTCCAATCTCGGCCTCGAGAGGTTCCTCGGCGGGATCGGCCTCGGCCTCGCTCGCACGGCGGTCGGTGATCGCTACGTCCTCGAGCACATGCGTGAGCACGGCTACAATCTCGGCGGCGAGCAGTCGGGGCACATCATCATGTCGGATTACGCCACCACCGGGGACGGTCTCGTAGCGGCACTCCAGCTTCTGAGCGTGGTCAAGCGCCAGGAGCGGCCGGTGAGCGAAGTCTGCCATTGTTTCGACCCGCTGCCGCAGATCCTCAAGAACGTGCGCTACCGCTCCGGCGCGCCGCTGCAGCAGGATGCGGTCGTCACCGCCATCGCCCATGGCCGCGAGCGTCTCGGTGAGACCGGCCGCGTCGTCATCAGGCCGTCAGGCACGGAGCCGGTCATTCGCGTGATGGCGGAGGGCGATGACCGTAGCCTCGTCACGGAAGTGGTGGACGATATCGTTGACGCCGTTGCCAAAGCCGCGGCCTAATCACGCAACGCCTCCGGCGCGAGGTAGCGCCATGCCGTGAGGAGAGCGCTTCTGAGCGTCTCCTCATCGGCTCCATCCAGGGACAGGTTGGTCCAGCCACGCCGCCCCCAGGCGCCGGGAACGGGGTCGAACAGGTCCGGCTCCGCCTCGACCAAGAGCGCCTGATGCTCGGCCGGAAATTTGAGAACGACGCGTTCGTCGTCGATCCAGAGGGTGGCGAAGATCCGCCCGCCGATGCGAAAATCCGGATGGCCCATATGGGCGCCTTCCTCCACGCCGGGCAGCATTAGCGCCAGGGCGCGCACGTCTTCAGGACGCATCGATTTCTCCGCCTCATGACTCGCGACAACCAGGGAGACGCAGCGCGAATGCAAGTCATGCGACGCGTCGATATCGTCTGCAAGTTGCAGTAGGGCTTTGGACTCTAACGGTTCGGAAAGGCTAACGTTTAACGTTAAGCGCGATTTAACTCATCCGACGGATGATGGGGTCGTCATCCAGGCTGGTGCTCCCACACTTCAGCCGAACGATCGAGTTGAAGGATCCATTATGCGCCGTTCCAAGCTTTCTGCCTTGGCGCGCTCGATCACGCTCCTTGCGAGCGTGGGAGCGCCATGCCTCGCGCAGGCCGCCGACTTGCTTCCCACTTTACCGCCCGAGCCGCTGCCCCCGCCGGTCGAGATCGGCGGGGCGTGGTATCTGCGCGGCGACGCCGGTGCCGGTATTCTGGGCGAAGGCCACACCGTCGCGAAGGACGTCACCATCCCTCCGATCCCGTACAAGTACAATGTCCTAAAGGATTATCTGGGCAACCAGGCGTTCGTGGGCGCGGGTATCGGCTATCAGGCCAATTCCTGGCTTCGTTTCGATTTCACCGGCGAGTACCGCTCGGAAGCGAAATGGATCTTCTATGCGGCCGAGACGCCGAGCGGCGGCATCAATCGCACGTCCGGGAAGTTCTCCTCAGTGGTCGGCATGGCCAACGGCTACGTCGATCTCGGCACATATTACGGCATCACCCCGTTCGTGGGCGCAGGTGTCGGCTTTGCACACCACATGTTCGGCGGCGTGACCGACAACGGCCAAGGCCTTTATCAGGGCGGCTTTGGCTCGGGTCCGGAGAAGCAGAAGCTCAGTTTCGCTTGGGCGGCCCATGCCGGTCTCGGATATTCCATTACGCCGAACCTCAAGCTCGAGCTCGCCTATCGCTATCTCAACATGGGTTCAGCGCAGACCGGCACGATCACCTGCGACGCGCCGCCCTTCTGCAAGACGGATTACCACCTGAAGGACATCGCCTCGCATGATGTGAAGGTCGGCATGCGCTGGATCCTCGGCGGCGCCGTTGCTCCGGCGGTCGAGTATCAGCCGATGCCGGAACCGATCGTCCGTAAATACTGAATTTATCAATGACACCACGAAGACGGCGCGGATAGGTATCCGCGCCGTCTTCGTTCGTGCGCGCACGACCGCCGGGTTAACGCCGCCGCGATTTGTCTTTTCCAGCTGACGCGCCGTTAGGGTTAAGGTGATCATAACCTTTTAAATTCATCATCTTGGTCAGTCGACCCCCTCGCCGGCATGCATCCGTAACATGCGCTTTCCGGCCGATGCCTCCGTGAGGACCATGATGACTCCGCCCCGCCCATACCGCACCGCAGCCCTCGCTGCGATCCTCGCTGGACTGGCGATCGGCACTGCCGCGCCGACCCTCGCCGCGGACCTCCTGCCGCCGCCGCCACCTCCGCCGGCTCCCGCCCCGGTCCAGATCGGCACCGGTTGGTACCTGCGCGCAGATTTCACCGAGAGCTATTTCGATCACCCCAAGGACGCGACGCTGGTCGAACCGGGCACGCCGCCCCTGGTGCGGCTGCGCCTGAGCCATCAGCCCGGCTATGGCGGCGGCATCGGCTACCGCTTCAACAACTGGCTGCGCATGGACGCCACCATCGACCAGCGCCTGCCCAGCCGCTTCAGCACCTACTCGTCGGGCTCGAACTTCGCGAACGGGTACAACGTCGAAGCCGGCAAGCTCGACGTGCTGACGGCTCTCGTGAACGTCTATGCGGATCTCGGTACATGGTGGGGGCTTACCCCTTACATCGGCGGCGGCATCGGTATCGCTCAGAAGGACTTCCGCAACGCCTATACCCAGACGACCTGCACCGTTCCCGTGCTCTGTGACGGAAGCCCGGTGGTTGGCCCTCGCCCCGCTGCCGCGCGTCGCAACGGTTCGGTCACCTCCCTGGCCTGGGCGCTGACCGGAGGCGTCTCCTACGAGATCGGCGCAGGCTTCGCGATCGACGCGAACTATCGTTACGTCAATCTCGGCCGCGCCAAGACTGGCCTCGACGATTTCGGCTTCGGCACACGCCTGAAGGACATCTCGGCCAACGAGGTCCGCGTCGGACTGCGCTACAGTTTCGCCGGCGGTGCCGCCGCCTTCGGGGGCGGCGGTTACGGTGGCGGCAATCCCTACGAGTAGGGCAGGGCGCGGCGCGCCGGGACCTTCGGGCGTCTTACACATACACGCTTAAAGCCCGCCCGGCCCGCGCCGTGCGGGCTTTCTCGTCGTGCGACCACGAGAATAGACCTTGCCGTAATTCATTGAATCCGACCGCAACGGACCATTAAGGTTACTGTATTAGAAACGACGCAAGGTTCGGAAAGAACAATCGGGCTGCAGCCCTGAGGACGACCTCGATGCGTACCGTCACCCTTGCACTCCTCACCGGCGTTGCCCTCGTTTGCCATCCAGCAGCCCACGCTGCCGACCTTGACTATGGCGTGTTGCGAGGCCCGGATTACGAGACGGCCTCGGCCGAGATTGATTGGAACGGTGGCTATTTCGGTGGCCATGCCGGATACACCACGACGTCGCTGAATTTCGGATCCTCCGGTCAATCGGATCTTGCGCAGATCCTTCGCAGCACGGCTATCGAGAGCGAGTATCGCATCTCGGGAAGCAATACTCTGAAACCTGCTCGGCCCCACGATGTCGGGATTGGAGGCTTTGCCGGCTACAACTATCAATTCGACGAGGCAGTCATTGGCCTGGAGGTCGATTATACCAGCGTCAATCAGAAAGGACGATCGGAGGACAGCCTCACCCGGCGCGTGATGCTCAGCAACGGAACCTATGATATTTACAGGATTTCCACCGCCGCGCATGCCAGCCTTCAGGATTATGCGACGATACGCATGCGAGCGGGTTATCCGATGGGAGCATTTCTGCCCTTCGTGACAGCCGGGTTGGCGATAGGTCGAGCCGTAGTCGGCAATGACGTGAGCGTCGATCTCAGGGAATATTCGGACATCAATCGAACGAATCTGGTTGGCGGCCTGAGCGAAAGCGGCGGCACCACCAAAGAGAAATACAGCCTTGGATATGCGCTTGGTATCGGCGGGGATTACCTGCTTACACAAAACATATTCGTACGCGGTGAGTACCAATATCTGCAGTTCGCGAAATTCGGAGACGTGAAAGTAAACGTCAATACTGTTCGTGGCGCGGTCGGCATCAAGTTCTAATTTTCCCCTGAAACCGGAGTCTACTCAAGACACCTGGCCGCTTGTCCCATCCTCACTCCGAGAGATTGCGCCATGCTACGATCTACGATCGTCGTCGGCATTGCGGCTATCGCGTTCGTCTCTGGGCCGAATGCCGAGACGGGAGACCGACTATCCTGCGTCCATGTAGGACATGGTTACCTCACGGATGTTGATCGCCATCGCAGCCTTCCGCCGTCGCAGATTCCCTATCGCGACCATTGCTACCGACCAGCACCGCGCATTGCGCGGACCATCTACCAGCCGCCGGTCGTCCTTGGTCTCGTTCCCACACACAACCCCAACGCACCGGTCTACAACGAACCTCCACCGCGCTTTTCCCACGACTGACCGGCGTCAGCTTTCGAGCTCGCTGTCCCAGTACAGGTAGTCCAGCCAGGTGTGGTGGTATTCGCGGTGATCGAATTCCGGCTGGCGACGATGGAGTTCATGCCGCGTCGGCCGGTGAGGTTCATGCAGGAGCGGCATCTCCGCTTCCGCCGGAGTGCGGTTCGCCTTGCGCAGGTTGCAGGGTGAGCAGGCGGCTACGACATTCTCCCAGCTCGACAATCCGCCGCGCGAACGCGGAATGACGTGGTCGAAGGTCAGCCCGCCCGAGGGCATCCGAAGTCCGCAATACTGACAGGAGAAGGTGTCGCGCAGGTAGATGTTGTAGCGCGTGAAGGCCGGACTGCGCGCCAGGGTCACGTAGTTCTTGAGGGCGACGACGCTCGGGACCCGCAGGGCGCGGCTCGGCGAGCGGGCCTCGACATCGTAGCTAGCCACCAGTGTGACCCTGTCGAGGAACAGGGCGGTGAAAGCGTCCTTCCAGGACCATAAGGACAGCGGATTATACGAAAGCGGCCGGTAATCCGCGTTGAGGACGAGCGTTTGGAGATCCAGCATGGCGCTACTCTCTTGACGGATCGACGAAGGGACGACGCAACGCGTTACGGCGCGGCATCGTCCCCGGATGATGAAAGATCGGAGGTCCCGGCAGTTCGGTCTTCGACTTTGGCATCCGGGGAACAAATCTCGGTCGCCGGACCGGCACAGGATGCGAAGAGAACAGATGATCGGGGAGGGTGGACCGGCCTGGGCTTAGCCAAAAGCGGTCGTATCGGGCGGGAACGCCCGGTTCGTGGCGAGGCACATCAACATGGACGGCCAACGCCACCTCCTCGCGTCGATACGAAAAGGCTCTGTCCATTGCGCGGTAGTCTAATATCAGCATGACACGCTTGTGAAGGTTGCCCGGTCGATCCCCGACGTCGCGGCCCACAATCTTTCGGGCCGCCTCAGCGAATGATGTGTCTGCGGCACCCTTTCGCCCCATTGATCGGCCATCCGACGATCCGACTTTTGACCCGCGGCCGCTTGCGGCGTGTGAGGTGCCTTCGCTGGCGCTCCCGTGATGGCCACGGCTCTTTCCGGAGACGGGGCCTGCAAGTGCCTGCCCCACGCGCCGGGGTCCGCCTGCCGACGCCAGAGGGGCGGGCGTTCTGAGCCGATGAAAGGAACGACATGGAACTGGGATTCATGAAGGGCAGAATGCGACATGCAGCGCTCCTTGCCGCGTGGATGGGTGCTTCCCTACTGAATCCCCTTCCGGTTCTGGCCCAGGCGGCGCCCGCCGCCCCCGCGCAGACGGAGCC
>NZ_NKUG01000043.1 GCF_014845095.1 Methylobacterium bullatum
CCTCGCCCCCGCCCCGACCATCCTCGATCCGGTTTTCGTCAGCCATGGTGCATCCTGCTTTCATGTGGTTCCGCGCCGGGCTTTTCCGACCGCCGGCCTTCATTCAGAATCGCGATGATAGGTGTTCTCGAACCGCTTGCGCGAGGCCGCCGGACTGCGGCGCGGCGGCCTCAGTCAAGCGTCAAACCGACATATCCACCGGGCAAGCTCGCTTTTTTCAACCGAAGTCTTTACACAGCCTGACTCTCCGCGCGAATGCGGCCCCGTTTCCGAAGGGTTCGCCAGCGCGTCTTGCCGGCCCTCGTCTTTTGAGGGCGGGATGCGGAGACGACAAGAGCGAACCGACGTCCGCGAAGGCCGCATCCGAGCAACAGGGAACGCGAAATGCCCACCATCGCCCTCGTGGACGACGATAGAAACATCCTCACCTCCGTCTCGATCGCCCTCGAGACCGAAGGCTACCGGATCCAGACCTATACCGACGGCGCCTCGGCCCTCGACGGCCTGAAGCACTCGCCCCCCGATCTCGCGATCTTCGACATCAAGATGCCGCGCATGGACGGGATGGAGCTGCTGCGTCGCCTGCGCCAGAAATCCGACCTGCCGGTGATCTTCCTCACCTCGAAGGACGAGGAGATCGACGAGCTCTTCGGCCTCAAGATGGGCGCCGACGACTTCATCCATAAGCCGTTCTCGCAGCGCCTCCTGGTGGAGCGGGTCAAGGCCGTGCTTCGCCGCTTCGCCCCCAAGGACGGGCCGGGCGCCGCCGCGCGCGAGGCCGATGCCGCCGCCCGCTCCCTGGAGCGCGGTCTGCTGATGATGGACCCGGAGCGGCACACCTGCACCTGGAAGGGCGAGGCCGTTACCCTCACGGTGACCGAGTTCCTCATCCTGCAGGCCCTGGCCCACCGGCCCGGCGTCGTGAAGAGCCGCAACGCCCTGATGGATGCGGCCTATGACGATCAGGTCTACGTCGACGATCGCACCATCGACAGCCACATCAAGCGCCTGCGCAAGAAGTTCAAGGTGGTCGACACCAACTTCGACATGATCGAAACCCTGTACGGCGTCGGCTACCGCTTCAAGGAAGGCTGAGCGCGACTCACGGACGTCGAACTCCCTCGAGAACCTCACCGCCACGCGCCGCCCGCTCGAACGGACGGGTTTCGCCGTCGCATGGCGGTGTTTACGGGCGTCGCGTGGCGGTGGTTTTGCTGCAGCGATGGCGCCCCTTCCGGGCAAAATCTCCAACTTCGGACGATCGTGGATTCCCAAGACCAAGCCGACGCTCCGCAACGCGGCCTCCTCTCCCTGCCGCGCACGATCTGGCGCGGCATCGGCCAGCGCGCCTCCTCGAGCCTGACGCGCCGGATCGTCGTCCTCAACCTCGTCGGGTTGATCGCCCTCCTGTTCGGCTTCCTCTACCTGAACCAGTTCCGGCAGGGACTGATCCAGGCGCGGGTGCAGAGCCTGCTGATCCAGGGCGAGATCATCGCCGGGGCGATCTCCTCCTCGGCCTCGGTGGATACCGACGCGATCCGCATCGATCCAGACAAGCTGCTCCAATTGCAGGCCGGAGAAGGCGGTGCGGGCGACGACACCCCCTCTCCGCTCACCTTTTCCCTCAACCCCGAGCGGGTGGCGCCGCTCCTGCGCCGTCTCATCACGCCCACCGGCAACCGCGCGCGGGTCTACGACCAGGATGGCGGCCTGCTGTTCGACACCCGCACGCTCTCGGCCCGCGGCGAGATGGGCCGCAGCGACGGCATCGTCGTGCGGAGCAAGCACAACTTCCTCGAACAGGCCTGGGAGTTCGTCCAGGCCAAGCTGTTCGGCACCGCCCGCACGTCGGTCCTGGAAGAGGTCGGCCCGGCGAGCGGCCACAGCCTGAAGGAAGTCCAGGTCGCCCTCGGCGGCGCTCGCGGCACCCTGGTCCGCCGCAACGAGGCCGGGGAGACAAACGTCTCCGTGGCGGTCCCGATCCTGCGGTCGGGGGCGGTCCGCGGCGCGCTGATGCTCTCGACCCAAGGCGGCGACATCGACCGGGTCATCGCCTCGGAGCGGTTCGGCCTGCTCCAGGTCTTCCTCATCGCCGCCTCCGTGATGCTGGTCCTGTCGATCCTGCTGGCCGGGGCCATCGCCGGCCCGGTCCGCCGCCTCGCGGACGCCGCCGAGAAGGTCCGCCTCGGCATCAAGTCGCGCGAGGAGATCCCCGATTTCACCGGCAGGACCGACGAGATCGGCCACCTGTCAGGTGCCCTGCGCGACATGACCCAGGCCCTCTATCGGCGCATCGACGCCATCGAGAGCTTCGCCGCCGATGTCAGCCACGAGCTGAAGAACCCCCTCACGTCCCTGCGCAGCGCCGTGGAGACGCTCCCCCTCGCCAAGTCCGACGATTCCCGTTCGCGCCTGCTCGCCATCATCCAGCACGACGTGAAGCGCCTCGACCGCCTCATCAGCGACATCTCCGACGCCTCGCGCCTCGATGCGGAGCTCGCCCGCGCCGAGGCGCGCAAGGTGGACCTGCACAAGCTGATGACGACGGTGGTCTCCGTCGCCAACGAGCGACGGCGCCCGAAGGACGCGCTCATCCAGTTCGACGTGGACACGCCGCCCGGCGACGTGGAGGCGCCCTTCATGATCTTCGGGCATGACAGCCGGCTCGGACAGGTCGTCAACAACCTCCTCGACAACGCCCGCTCGTTCTCACCCCCCGATGCCAAGGTGCGGGTGGCCCTGCGCCGGGTCCGCGCCGAGGTGGAACTGATCGTCGAGGACGAGGGCCCCGGCATCCCCGAACACGCCCTGGAGAGGATCTTCGAGCGCTTCTACACCGACCGGCCGGAGCAGGGGTTCGGCCAGAATTCCGGCCTCGGCCTGTCGATCTCGCGCCAGATCGTCCAGGCCCATCGCGGCACGATCAGGGCCGCGAACCGCCCCGGACCCGCTGACGAGAACGGCGAGGCGACGGTGCGCGGCGCGCGGTTCGTCGTGCGCCTCCCCGCGGCGTCCCGCTAGGCACGCCGGCCCGTGGAGCGGCCCCCTCCCGCATCGACCCTCACGGTCCACGCCACCTGCCTGGTGCTGGGTGAAGCCGGCATCCTCATCAGGGGCGAATCCGGCGCCGGCAAATCGTCCCTGGCCCTCGCTCTCCTCGACCGGGCGCGGCAGGAGGGCGGCTACGGCGCGCTGGTGGGCGACGACCGTATCGGGCTCACCCCCCATCACGGACGCGTGGTCGCTCGCGGCCACCCCGCCCTTCACGGGTTGATCGAGATCCGGGGCATGGGGCTCGTCCGGGCATCGCCGCTGGCCGATGCGGCCGTCATCCGCCTCGTTGTCGATCTCGTCGGGACGCTGCCGCGACTGCCCGACACGCCCATGGATTCGGTCGATGTCCTTGGCGTCGCGATTCGCCGGATCATGCTGGACCGCAACATCCGCGACCGCGCGTTGGCGCCGGGTCTCGTGCTCTGTGCTCTCATCCCCAGTGCGAGCGTTGCCCCACGGACGCACCTCCGCACCGTCTCATGCGAATTCGGCTCTCCCATATAGCGTGGCGCCCACCCACATGACATGATCCTGGGGCTAGGAGACGCAAAACGTCACTCTCGTCTTGCGTCCGACCTTGCGCTGCACAAAATGGCGGCTCCCACTGGGTGTCGGAACACGCGTCTATGATTGGAATGGTGCTCGTCACCCACGGGCTGCTCGCCACCGAGTTCAAGGCTGCCCTTGAACACGTGGTCGGTCCGCAAAAGCAGATCGAGACGATCACGATCGGCCCCGACGACGATATGGAGCTTCGCAGGCTCGACATCGTCTCAGCCGTGGACCGGGTCGATACCGGCAAGGGCGTCGTCGTGCTCACCGACATGTTCGGCGGCACGCCCTCCAATCTCGCCTTGTCCTGCATGAATGGCGGGACCGTGGAGGTGGTGGCCGGAATCAACCTTCCGATGCTGATCAAGCTCGCCAGCGTGCGCGATGCCGAGCCCCTGGGGGATGCGGTGCTCCATGCCCAGGAGGCGGGCCGGAAGTACATCAACGTCGCCTCGCGCGTCCTCGCCGGCAAATAACACGTCCGCGAGACGAACGGACTTTCCCAAACATCCTCTGTCGGCTTATCAGGCAAGCGTGGCGATTTCGCGCGGCGTTGTCCCGGCTCGGCCGTGCCATCACTGGACGAGGATCGGGCCGGGCTCACCGTTGGCGCGCCGGGCACAGGGACGGGACAGGGACGGCACAGGCCCATGAGCGACGCTTACGACGACGACGATGTCGAGCCCGAGATCACGGTCCCGGAGGGCGGCCATTTGAGGATCCTTCCGGTCATCAACCGGCGCGGCCTGCACGCGCGGGCCTCGGCCAAGTTCGTGCAGACGGTGGAGAAGTTCGAGGCCGCGGTGACCGTCACACGCTCGGGCGAGACCGTGGGCGGACGCTCGATCATGGGCCTGCTCACCCTCGGCGCGGCACAGGGCACCTCTATCGCCGTGGTGGCCTCTGGCAGCGACGCCGAAGCCTGCCTCCAAGCCATCACCGACCTCCTCGCCAACAAATTCGGCGAGGACGAATAGGCCGGGAGCGGCCTTTGATATCCGAAGCTTATGGGGTCGTCAGGCCGCCCGCGTCTCGGCTTGCCGCCATACGATCGAGCCCGGACCTGCGCCGAGGCGCAGGACCGCGGCGACGATGACGCCATCCTTGCGCGCGAAGTCGACGCTGGTCTGGCGCCTCTGGGCGAAGCGCCGCGTCACCACCCTGACCATGGACGAGGCGGACGGATCCCGCACGATCGGGTTTCCGGACACCCGCGCATCGAACGAGAGATAGGTCTCGACGGCATCGCGGATGCGGAAGGGCTCGGTGATGCGCTCGATCTCGACGCCATCACGGGTCCACGGTCCGGCAAGCCGCACGCCCACGCGATCCCGCGCCGGCACGACCTGGGCATCGGACGCATCCGAAAGAAGGACCGTCTCCTCCGGTAGGGGCACCGCGGGGGGCGGTATCATGATCAGCGTCGAGCGGGGATGGACCGCCTTGACCGCCGCACGCAACGCGCCCTCGACCTCATCGAGGAACCCGGGCTCGATGGTGGGCGCGACGACCGGACCGGGCGGATACCAGCCCTGTGCCCGGCCATTGCCCCACAGGCCGTGCGGCATGGACAGGGGAATGACGCCGCGCAGGCGTGCGAGCTCGCCCTGGCCGCTCCATGCGAAGGCGAAGACGAGATCGCGACCGCCGGATTGGTGCACGGCCGCGGTGAGTAGGTAGTCCGGGTCGGCGTAGATCGGTTCCGGCCAGCGGATACGGGTGAGGAGCGCGCGCCACGCGTCGATCTCCACCGGCTCCACCACGTTGGGCCGCCTTAAGACGATGCGACACTCCTCCGCGTCGACACCCGTCCCGATTCGCCCCGCTTCGACGAACCGGCCACCCTCGATGATGCTCAGCCCCTGTCTCATTCGGCGATTCCGCTACCGATGTGTTCCGAAATGGAACATCATCCTAGGCCATAAGGCCAAGCATGGTATATAGAATCAAAATGAATGCCGCCCAGCTATTCTCGAAATAGGACGGCCTCTGCCGAAGAGACCGGTGAACTAGCCCCCGGGGATCGCCAGCGGATTGGCCGTCAGCGCGGCGGCATCGGGCGCATCGATCCTCGGACGCCCCAGAAAGGCATCCCACAGGCCGGTGACGAAGGCCGGATCGAGATCGCGCACGATCAGGACGAGGCGAGAGCGGTGATCGTCGTCGGGCCATGCGGCGAGCTGGACCGGCATATGGATCACGTGCTGGACGCCGTGGACCACCACGGGACGATCCGGTTCGTCGGCGAGCGCCACCAGCCCCTTCAGGCGCAGGAGCTTCGGGCCGTGGCCGGACCGCAGGAGATCGAGGAACATCTCGAAGGCGGCCCGCTTCACCGGCACGTCGCTGGTGAGGGTGAAGGCCCGGATCGCGGCGTCGTGCCGGTTCACGTCGTGATGGTGGTGGCCGTGATGATGATCGTGGTCCGGGAAGGCCTCGGCGCCGAGCCAGGCGCGGACATCCGCGCTCTTGCCGTCCAGACCGAAGAACCCGCCGAGAAGCTCGGCCGGCGCCACGTCGGGACCATGAATGGGCGCCGTGGGATTGAGAACCCGGAGGCGGTCGCGCAGGGCGTCGCTTCCCGTGTCGACGAGATCCTCCTTCGCCAGCACGATCCGGTCGGCCACGGCGGCCTGGCGCACGGCCTCGGGATGAGCGTCGAGGGTGGATGCGCCGTTGACCGCGTCCACCACGGTGACGACGGCCTGCAGCCGGTACCGCAGGGCGAGATAGGGATGGTAGATCAGCGCGTGGAGGATCGGGGCCGGGTCTGCAAGGCCCGTCGTCTCGATGACGACTCGCCGGAACGGCGTGATGCGGCCGTTGTCGCGCTTGCGCAGCAGATCTTCGAGGGTGGCGATGAGGTCGCCGCGCACGGTGCAGCACAGGCACCCGGCGCCGAGCAGGATCATGTCCTCGTCCACCGTCTCGATCAGCAGGTGATCGAGGCCGATCTCGCCGAACTCGTTGACGATGACCACGGTGTCCGACAGGGCCGGATCGCGCAGCATCCGGTTGAGGAGCGTGGTCTTGCCGGCTCCGAGGAAGCCGGTGAGCACCGTGAGTGGGATCGGCTCCGGACGACGGGGATCGTCGTTGGGAGACGTAGGCTGGGAGGGATTGGGCATGGAACCGGCCTACCCCGCCGCCGCCGCCGGCTCAATCCTCGGCGGATCGCGCAGCGGAGGTCTTGCCGGTGCCTGATGCCTTGGCGGCGCTTTTTGCAGACTTGGCCGCAGGCTTGGCCGTGGACTTGTCCGCAGCCTTCGCCGCAGGCTTTTCCGGGGCCTTGTGCGCCGGCTTCGTCGCGGCTTTCGCAGCGGGCTTCTTGCCGGCCTCGGCCTTGGCGGACGATTTCGTGCCGCCCGCGATCACCGGAGTCGTCTCCAGCGGAGCGTAGGCGCTGGCTGTGGCCGGCACGGCGCCCTTGCCGTTCGCGGCCGGCTTGGCGAGCCTCGATGCCTCGCGCTTGGCGTTCGCGGCCTCGAGCTTCGTCTTGCGGGCCTCCGCGATCTTGGCGGCGCGTTCCGCCTTCTCGGCCTCGGCCTGCTCGTTCAGGGCGATGGCGCCTTCGGCCGGATCGCGGCCGATCCAGACCAGGATCGGCTGCAGGGGCGCGCGCGGTGGCAGGGCACGGCCCTTCAGGGAGCCGTTGTTGAGGGTGGCGAAAGCGAGCGCCGAGCCCACGGGCGCGGCGGCGGCGAGGATCGAGGCATTCTCGCTGCCGGCCTGCGAGGCGATGGGACCGGGGCCTTCGTCGACCGGCAGGGCCTTGCGCTTGTCGCAGATATAGGGGCGCAGGTCCGGCGGCTCGGAGATGGCGGAAGCGGGCAGGGAATCGATGGTCTGCGCGGTCCATCCCGCCGATTGGCCAAAGCCGTAATCGAACAGGTCGGACGCTTTGAGGTCGCGCTCGCGGGCGCTCGGCTGGCCCATGACGATGGTGATGAGACGGCGGCCGTTGCGGGTGGCGCTGGCCACCACGTTGAAACCGCCCGAACAGATGAAGCCGGTCTTCATGCCGTCGGCCCCGGCATAGCGGCCGAGCAGGCCGTTATGGTTGGCCATGATCGACTTGCCGAACTGGATCGCGCTGATCGAGAACAGGGCGCGGTTGTCTGGAAAGTCGCGGATCAGTGCCCGGCCGAGCACCGCCATGTCGCGGGCCGAGGTCCATTGCCGGGCATCCGGAAGGCCGTTGGGATTGGTCCAGCGGCTCTCGCGCATGCCGATCCGGGCGGCGGTCTCGTTCATGAGGGCGGCGAAGCCTTCGACCGAGCCGCCGAGATTCTCGCCGATCGCCCAGGCGACATCGTTGGCCGACTTGACCATGATGATCTTCAGGGCGTTGTCGAGGGTCAGCTGCGTGCCTGGCCTGAAGCCCATCTTCGAGGGTGGCTCGGCGGCGGCGGCGGGCGAGATGGTGATGAGGGTGTCGAGCGAGACCTTGCCCTGCCGCACCATGTCGAGAGCGACGTAGGCGGTCATCAGCTTGGTGATGGAGGCGGGGAACCACGGGTCGGTGGCGCCCTGAGCGTAGATGACCTTGCCGGAATCGACCTCGACCACGAGGATCGGCGCCGTCACCGCGCCGGCCGCACCCGCTCCGAGCAATCCCGCGGCCGTGGCGAGACCAAGAACGAGGCGGCGCAACAATCGGTTCGACATCAGGCCCGTCTCGAAAGGGAACGCCCCGACGCCATCATGGCCGGTCCGTCCGAAGAAAAATAGCGCAATGGCCGAGCTTTGGCGAGGGATGCCAGCCTTCGGCCATCCCTGCGAGAGGGCTCGGCGCGAATGCCCATCAACGCCGTCTCCATGGCGAGACCATGGCATGCGGCCGAACGATTGGTGCGATGCACAGGTCCGGACGGGCGGACGTTGCCGCGCGCGCATGGTTGCGTTGGGCTCCGCGCCATGGCCTCGGAGCGAGGAGGCGTCTATGGGCTGTCCCATTGCGTCGCGATGTCGGAGGCAGGCCGTTGCCCCGCGCGGGACGGGGTCTTCCGGGGAGATCGGCTGAGAGAGCGATGGGCTACGCGGTCAAGGAACTGTTCCACACCCTCCAGGGTGAAGGAGCCCAGGCGGGCCGGGCCGCGGTGTTCTGCCGGTTTTCCGGCTGCAATCTCTGGTCCGGCCGCGAGGAGGATCGCGCCACGGCCGCCTGCACGTTCTGCGATACGGATTTCATCGGCATGGACGGCGAGGGCGGCGGGCGCTTTTCGACGCCGGAGGCGCTCGCCGACGCCATCGCCGCCACCTGGGAGGGCGGCGCCACGCATCATTACGTGGTCTTCACCGGCGGCGAGCCGCTGCTGCAGCTCGACCCCGCACTGATCGCGGCGGTGCACGCGCGCGGCTTCGAGATCGCGGTGGAGACCAACGGTACCCTGGCGGCCCCCGAGGGGATCGACTGGATCTGCGTGAGCCCGAAGGCCGGCAATGCCCTGGTCCAGACCACCGGGCACGAGTTGAAGCTCGTCTACCCCCAGGACGACGCGCGTCCCGAGCGCTTCGCCGCCCTCGACTTCCGCCACCACTGGCTCCAGCCCATGGACGGGCCCGACCGCCTTGCCCATACCCGAGCGGCGGTGGAGTATTGCCGCCGCGACGCGCGCTGGCGGCTCTCGCTGCAAACCCACAAGATCATCGGTATCCCGTGACCCCCTTCCGTGACCTTGTGCCGGTCAGTTCGGCGCGCGGAGAACCTCAGAGTCGACTGTCATGAAGATCACCCAGGCCTTCACCTTCGAGGCGGCGCATCGCCTGCCCAACGTGCCCGAGACGCATCGCTGCCACCGGATGCACGGGCATTCCTACCGGGTCGAGCTGACGATCTCCGGCGCCGTGGACCCGGCGACGGGCTGGGTGGTGGACTTCTTCGAGGTGGAGCACGCCTTCGCGCCGATCCTGGCCCAGCTCGACCATTACTGCCTCAACGAGGTCGAGGGGCTGGAGAACCCGACCGCCGAGCATATCGCGGCCTGGATCTGGCATCGGACGAAGCCCGCCCTGCCCGGCCTGTCCTCGGTCAAGGTCATGGAGACTCCGATGTCCTGGGCCGAATACGAAGGCGAAGCCTGACCATGAGCGACGACGGTGCCCTGGTCCTGTTCTCCGGCGGACAGGATTCCACCACCTGCCTCGCCTGGGCGCTGGAGCGCTTTCCCAGGGTGGAGACCCTTGGCTTCGACTACAACCAGCGCCACCGGGTCGAGCTCGACGGGCGGGCGCCCCTGCGCGAGACGATGGCGGCCATGAACCCGGCCTGGTTCCGGCGTCTGGGCCGCGACCACACCATCGCCCTCGATGCCCTGGGCAAGGTCTCCGAGACCGCGCTCACCCGCAGCACCGAGATCGCCTTCGAGGCGGGCGGCCTGCCCAACACCTTCGTGCCCGGCCGCAACATCATCTTCCTGACCTTCGCCGCGGCACTGGCCTACCGCCGGTCGCTGGGCCACATCGTCGGCGGCATGTGCGAGACGGATTACTCCGGTTATCCCGATTGCCGGGACGATACGATCAAGGCGCTCCAGGTGGCGCTGAACCTCGGCATGGACCGCCGCTTCGTCCTCCACACGCCGCTCATGTGGATCGACAAGGCCGAGACATGGAAGATGGCCAAGGACCTCGGCGGCCAGCCACTGGTGGACCTCATCGTCGAGGACACCCACACCTGCTACCTCGGCACACGTGGGGAACGCCACGCCTGGGGCTACGGCTGCGGCACCTGCCCCGCCTGCGACCTGCGGGCGAAGGGCCATGCGAAGTTCGTGGCCGAGGCGGTGACGGAGTAGAGTGGGCGCCTGCGCCGTCGCGGACAGCGGGACCCCTTCGCCGTGCCGGGCTCCCCACGCCATTTCTTTCGCGAGACGATCAGCGACATCCGTCCTGTTTCAGGACTGGATTCAGGTGCAGATCAAATATTCAATGATTAGATCATAGAAGTCGTGTGATAATTGACAGCCGATTCTTCATCGGCGAAAAAGGATCAGGCGCCATTGCACGACCGGAGGGTGCCGTGCTGGAAATCATATTTTGGATCTCTGCCTTTGTTTCGATTTTTGGTAGCATAGGATTGATCGTTATATTCTTATGGCCTGAAAAGCGGCAGCACATCGAGTGGGACGACAATTCGATCGATTGAATGAAAACCATAAGAATGCTTGTCCCGGAGGATGGATCTTCGGGACAAGCACATCGATTCGGATGCCCGATTTCGTCGAATGGGTCTCGGTTCCAAGCGGACGCGTTGGTCGAGTGCGCCTGGGGCGCGATGTCCGCCTCGGTGATATCGGCCCATAGGATATCGCTGGTATTGCCCGTATCCTCGCTGGGCGAGTTGGTGACCGGCCCGCCGGCGGATCGGCTTGGCGAATGCGTCGACAATCATCCCTCGTCGCCCCGGATTGCCGGAGGTTACCGGGCGCCCTTGGCGCCCAGGACCGCCGAGACCGTTCCCATCAGGATGTAGAGGTCGAGCCACGGCGACCAGTTGCGGATATAGTAGGTGTCCTGGCTGCGTTGGACGTGGAGATCGCCGTCGCTTCTCGACGAGATCTGCCAAAGGCCGGTCAGGCCGGGCGGCACGCTGGTGCGAAGCGCACGGAAATCGGGATCGAACCCGTCCATGTGATAGGCCGGAAACGGCCTCGGACCGACGAGGCTCATGTCGCCGCACAGGACGTTCCAGAGCTGGGGCAGCTCGTCCAGGCTCGTGCGCCGGATGAAATGCCCGACCTTCGGCAGGATTCGCGGATCGGCGGAGAGCTTGAAGAAGCGCTGCCATTCCTCGCGGGCCGCCGGGCAGGATTCGAGGTGGGCGTGCAGCCGGCGCTCCGCGTCGGAATACATCGTCCGCAACTTCAGGACCCGGATCGGCCGTCCATGCCGCCCGACGCGGATCTGGACATAGAACGGGCTGCCCGGATCGAGGCTGCGGATCGTTACGGCGAGGATCGCGATCACCGGAATGGCCACGATCAGGCCGAGGCCTGCGAAGGTGCAGTCGATCACGCGCTTGAGGGCGAGGTTGCGCGGCCGGTACAGTTCGCGCCGGATCTCGAGGCCGATGGCGCTACCGAGGGGTTGCACCTGCACCCACATGTTCTGCAACTCGTGGATCTGCTGGGCGAGGACCGTGCGTGGAGCGGGCGCCCCGCCCGCCCCCTTGCCGTCATACAGGGCGAGGGTGGCGCAGGACGAGAACAGCAGCACCTCCACCGGCACCGCCGGCATCTCGTCGATCATGCCGAGGATGGGCAGTCCCTCTATCCGCACCGGCTCCTGCCCGCGCTCGGCGAGGAAGCCCACCGGCCGAAACCCGAGTTCCGGCTGGGCGAGGAGCGTGTCGGCCAGGCTGCGCCCGGCGGTGTCGGTCCCCACGATCACGGTGAGAGCCCCCCAGAGCCTCCACCGGATCAGGGCGCTTCGCAGCGCGGATTCGCCATAGAAGCCGATCACCACCAGGAGCGCCGATACCACCGCGATCTCGGCAACGCCCCGCGCCGACGGCCCCTGAGCGCTCACCACCAGCAGGCAACTGATCGCGTAGATGCAGACCCCGAGGACGCGCAATCGCAACCGCTCCGGGGGGCTCGGCCCATAGCTGGAATAGAGCCCGAACACCGCCAGGATGAGCACGACGCCGACAGGGGGAATCGGCACCGGGGTGGAGGGTCCCAACCAATCCGTCAGTGGCGGCCAGCCGGTCAGCAGCCAGGGCACGACGCCGGCAATGCCCGAGAAGAACAGGTCCCCCCCGACCAGAACCGTCGTGACGATGGCCCGCCGCCGTCCGGGCCGGAGTTCGACCTCCACCGGTTTGATCCGCTCGACCGCAGGGCCCGCGAGAATGATGCTGTCGGTGGTGCTCATGGGAAGCCATTCCGAAAGTTCGAGGCCATACCGGCCCTGGAACGAGAGAAGGCGGGACACCGTGGCCACGGGGGCGAGGCCCGGCACGGCCCGGGAGCGGGAATCACCCGGGCCGATGAGGCGGCGGGGCCGGCATCGCCGGGGAGGCCCCACCCCTCATGCGGGAGGCGAACCAGGTCCTGAGAAGCTGCCCGGCAGCGAGCAGCAGGAACAGGGGGACGATCTTCATGTAGCGGGCGAAGAGCCTTTTCGGTTCGCTCACGAGGCGGAACAGCCATTCGAGGCCTCGCTTCTGCATCCAGACCGGGGCCTGCCGCTTGGTGCCCGCCAGGAAATCGAAGGCTGCCCCGACGCCGATCATGACCGGCGCATCGATGCGTCCGAGATGGGAGGCCATCCAGTTTTCCTGCTTGGGGGTACTGAGGCCGACCCAGACGATGTCCGGCCGCGCGGCATTGATCTGTGCCACCACCGCCTCGTCCTCCTCCCGCGACAGGCTCCGGAACGGAGGGCAGCAGGTGCCGACCACGGACAGTCCCGGATTTGCATTCCGGAGGCGGGCGCTCAGCGCCTCGGCCACACCGGGCGCTCCGCCGTAGTAAAAATGGCGATAGCCGCGGGACGGCGACAGGCGCGTGATCGCGCGCATCAGGTCGGGGCCATAGACCCGCTCGGTCGAAGTGTGGCCAAGGAGCCGCGACATCCAGACGAGGGGCATGCCGTCCGGCGTCACGAGATCCGCCGCGTTGTGGATCGCGAGCAAGTGCGGATCGCTTCTGCTCTCGATCACCCCATGGGCCCCGGTGATGCAGACGTAATGCGGCTTGCCCGAGCGGACGAAGGCATCGATGGCCGCAATGGCGTCCGCGAAGGTGATGGCGCTGACGTCGAGCCCGAGAATCTCGGCGCGCGGCAGTTCCCAGCCCCCGGCAGGGGCGGGTGAAGCCCCCGCCGTTTCCGCGCCCGTCAGCTCGACCGCGTGGCGGCGGCGGGTTTCCGGACGCACGGATCGCGCCCGGCGATTGAGATCGGCGCCACTCGGCGTGAGATCGTCGGTCATCCCGCGACCTGCGTCAGGGGTTCGGAGCGGGCCAGTTCGCGCAGGGCATGAATCGGCGAGCCCTTCTGGATGAGCCGCGCTTCGAAATACGCGATCGTCCGCACCAGACCGGTGTCGAGATCGACCCGGGGCGACCATCTCAGTTTCTCCCGGGCGCGGGAGATGTCGGGGCAGCGCCGCCTCGGGTCGTCCTGGGGCAAGGGCCGGCATTCGATCGTCGAGCGCGAGTTGCAGAGTTGCACGATGCGTTCGGCCAGGGCGAGGACGTTGATCTCGGACGGGTTGCCGAGGTTGACCACGTCGCCGGGCTCCTCCTCCACCGCCATCAGCCGGAGCAAGCCTTCGACGAGATCGTCCACGTAGCAGAACGACCGGGTCTGGGAGCCGTCGCCGTAGATCGTGATCGGCTGATGCGTCAGCGCCTGGACGATGAAGTTCGAAATCACCCGGCCGTCCTGCGGATGCATGTTCGGCCCGTAGGTATTGAAGATCCGCGCCACGCGCACCGACATCCGATGCTGGCGGCGGTAGTCGTGGAACAGCGTCTCGGCGCAGCGCTTGCCCTCGTCGTAGCAGGCGCGCGGCCCGACGATGCTGACATGGCCGCAATAGCTCTCGGGCTGCGGGTGAACGTCCGGATCGCCATAGACCTCGCTGGTCGAGGCCTGGAGGATGCGGGCGTGGAGGCGCTTGGACAGGCCGAGCATGTTGATCGCCCCCATCACGCTGGTCTTCGTCGTCTGGACGGGGTCCCGCTGATAGTGAACCGGAGAGGCCGGGCAGGCGAGATTGTAGATCTCGTCGACCTCCACGTAGAGCGGGAACGTCACGTCGTGGCGAAGGAGCTCGAAGGATTGGTGTGTGAGCAGCTTATCCAGGTTCGAGCGCGCACCTGTCAGGAAATTGTCGACGCAGAGAACTTCGTTTCCCTGCTTGATCAGCCGTCCACAGAGATGAGACCCGATGAACCCGGCCCCACCCGTTACGAGGATGCGCTTCATTGTCGGTGCCCCTCCGGCTCATTCCCAGGACCGACGATCGTCGCGTCCGAGACTGGAACGAGCGTTCCGTCGGTGATCTCGCTCGACCGTCCCCTCGGGGAGGAACTCGGAGCGCCGCCGAACCATGGAGGACAATCATTGCACGCTACAAGTGGCGCATCCGGTGCATAGGGCAGGCTTCATGACCGAATAAGGAATAGTACCATCGAATATTGCCGCGACTCGACGCCAAAAATCATCGATTAGATTTTATAGCATGGCCGATATTCGGAAGGACTAACTCCTTGTAGGGCCGGGATCGTCCGAAAGGCGATGCCGGAGCCGGAATTTCCGCGGTTTAGACTATTGGCGATCCTGCGAGATAGGCCTCACCAGACAAGCGGTCGGTTGATCCATGATGAGACAGCATCGACGGACGCGCCTGGCGCGCGTGCCCTACCGCATCGCGGCACTCGCCCTGTGGGTCGCCCTCGGCGGGGCGGCCGGCGCCCAGGATTCCGATTATCGACTCGCGCCCGGAGACCGGCTCGGATTGTCGGTCTACGGCCAAGCCGAACTCTCGGGCGAGTTCGTGGTCAATGGCAGCGGCGCGTTGTTCCTGCCCCTGGTCGGCGAAGTCACCGTCTCGGCGATGACCTTGCCGGAGGCCCAGAAGCAGATCGTCAGCCATCTGGCCGACGGCTTTCTGCAGCAGCCGGTGGTGAGCCTGCGTATCACGGAGATGCGGCCGATCTACCTCCTGGGCGACGTGCGCGTCGCGGGGAGTTACCCGTTCCGCTACGGGGCCTCGGTTCTCAGCGGCATCGCCCTGGCCGGCGGCTTCGCCTTGCCCGAACAGGCGCAGATCTCCCAGCGCACGGAGTTCCTCAGTGCCGACGAACGGGTCCGGGTCCTGGAGGCGACCCTGCGTCTGCTCACGGTCCGGCGCGAGAGGCTGGAAGCGCAGCGGCAAGACCGTGAGGATTTCACCCCGCCGCGCGGCAGCGAACGCGACGAGGGCTTCACCCGTCTCCTCGCGGAGGAACGCGGGATCCTGAAGGCGCAGCGGAGCGCCTTCGCGCAATCTGCCGAGATGCTCCGTGCGCAGCAGCCGCGGATCGAGGCGGAGATCGCTGGCGTCGAGGCGCAGCGCAAGGCGGAGGAGACGCAGCTCCGGCTGATCCAGTCCCATCTCGAGGATTACGAGAAGCTCATCAGCAACGGTCTGGCGCGACGGTACCAGGGGATCGAACTGCAGCGCGAGGAGGCCCGGAACAAGGGGACCATCGCGCGGCTGAACTCCGAACTCGCCCGGCTCGATCTGGCGATCGGCGACCTCGCCCTGCGCGCCCAGGAACTCACCGACACCTATCATCGCCGCCTCCTCGCCGAACTGCAGGACGTGACCACGCGCCTGACGGAAGTGGAGATGCAGTTGCCGAGCGCCCGCGAGATCCGGGAGGCGCGCCTCCAGTCCGGCGGCATGCTCGGTGCAGCCAGCCCCGGCACCCCGGCGCGGAAAGTCTTCATCACGCGCGCCGTGGGCGAGCGGACGGAGACCTTCGAGGCGAACGAGCGTGCGCTCCTCCAGCCGGGCGACATCATCGACGTCCGTCGCGAGCCGCCGACGAGTCCGATCCGGACAAGCCTGGCCCTGCCGGAACCGGGCTCCCTCCCGGCGCGCTGATACGGGAACCGGCACCTCTCCCACGGCCGGCGCGGCAGACACCGACGCGGCCCGGGCGTCGCGGGCCCGTCGACGTCCCAACGATCATCCGCCTCGCACTTGCAGGACGCATGTAGGCGCAGGCTCGCCCCCTTCCCCCGCCACGGGCGGACGCGGGAGCCGATCGCCTTTGACACGCCGCTCGGCCTCGGCACCCGGATCGCTCGCGTACATCGCGGAGGTTCAAATGTTGCGAATTAAAATACACATCGAAGCCCAAGCTAGTACTTAATATTGTGCTATTTTACTGGAATTTTAATCAATATTCTGCAGAATGCGGCTCTTCGCCACTGTTTATTCCGAGTTCCTTGAAAGTATAGGCGAGATGCTTGCCGGAGCGTCACTAATGAACTCACGACTCCAGCCGCTCCAGGCGCCGTTGGTCGAGAACCGCCTCCTGCGGGCGCTTCCCATCGAAGTCTTCAGCCAGATGCTGCCGCAGCTCGAAGAGGTGGTGCTGACCGTCGGCGAGCGGATCGTCATGGCCAACGAGCCCATCCCGCACGCGTATTTCATCGAGAGCGGACTGGCCTCCGTGACCATGGCGATCGCCGAACGCGGCACTGTCGAGATCGCTGTCGTCGGGCGCGACGGAATGGTCAGCACCGCCCTCGTGCTCGGCATCGAGCACACGCCCCTCACCGTGGAGGTCCGCGTGGCGGGCCGTGCCCTCCGCATGGGCGCGGGCGCCCTGCGCCAGGCGATGGCCCAGAGCAGTGCCCTACGCGACATCCTCCTGCGCTACGTCCAGGTCGTCATCCTCTGGACCAGCCAGATGGCCCTGGCCAACCGGCACCATTCGGTGGAGGAGCGCCTGGCGCTCTGCCTCCTCCTGGCCAGCGACAGGCTCGACGAGGGCCGCGTAGTCATGACCCACGAGATGCTGGCGCTGATGCTCGGCATGCATCGCCCGCGCGTCACCGTCGCCCTGCACGAATTGGAGCGCACGCGGATGATCGTGATGCGGCGCGGGCAGATCACGATCCGTGACCGGCTCAAGCTCGTCGAACTGGCCGGCGACAGCTATGGCCTCGCCGAGGCCGAGTACGAGCGGCTGATCGGCCCCTTCATCTGAGACCGGACGGAGGTGAGGGAAACTCATCACCCTTCGACCGTGCGATGGCGGGTGTCCGCCGAACGCGCCGAGGACGCATGAGTCGGACCCGATTGAAATCGAACGTTCGCGTAAGCGCGGACCCTGGACGACGCTATTCATAAAGCCGTCGAAACCATGAATTTCGAACAACCTCACAATCCATTGGCCAGCCGGAGAATCCCTGCTTAGGTGAAGCGAGGCCGCGTCCCATCGGTGCGCCCATCGACAAGGTGAGAGAGCGGTGCGCAGGCGCGGAGAGCGGGGGCAACACTCGGCGGTGGCGGCCATGATGGTCTTCGCCCTCGCCATCGCGCTTCCCCTCGTGGTGCTCGCCGTCGTCACCACCGACTGGTACGTGGCCGCCGAGCGAGCCCGTCTGCAGACCATGGGACAGCTCACCGGAGACCATCTCCGCGAGCGCCTCGACCGTGATCTCTCCGAGATGAGCGCGATGGCCAGGACCCTGGCGACCTCGCCCTCCATCGATGCCGAGGACTGGGCGCGGTTCGATGCCCAGGGGCGGGCACTCGTGGACACCACCGAATTCACGGTGTCCCTCGTCCATGTCGATGGCCGCCAGATCGTCAACACGCGCGTGCCCGTCGGCACGGCCATGCCGTCCTCCCCCCGTCCCGAGCTCGCCGCGTCCCTGATCGCGACCCGGCGCCCGGTCATCTCTCCGGTGATCAAGAGCGTGGTCACCGGGGCCGATATCGTCCTGATCTGCGCGCCTGTCCTGCGCGGCGGCGCCCCGGAGATGTTCGTCTCCATCGCCGTGCGCACGGATCACTTCGCCCGCCTGATTGCACAGGCCGAGATCGACGACCCGTTCTCCGCCGTCTTCGTCGATGGCGCGAAGCGCATCGTCGCACAAACCGACGATGCGCCCGACTCGTCCGGCCTCTCCACGAAGGAGCCCTCCTCGTCTCCGCCCAGGCTCCAGCGTCTGGAGGATTGGGAGAAGGCGGAGGCCAGCGTCATGGAATTCCACCATCGCTCCGGCGTCTCCGACTGGACGGTGGTCACCGGCCTCGACCGGAATGCCTTCGAGGCCTCGCTCTATCGTTCGCTCGCGGTCCTGGCCTTCCTCGCCGTGACGCTGCTGGGCAGCGGCGGGATCGTCGCCTGGATCTATGCCCGGCAGGTAGCCAGGGCGGTGCGGAACCTGAAGCGGGCCGCCGGGGCGGTCGGGCGCGGCGACCCCGTCCACCTTCCCGCCAGCGAGATCCGCGAGGTGGAGCAGATCGGCCGGGCGCTCGTGACGGCGTCCCATGTTTCGGCCGAGCACCACGCCGCCATCGCTGAGGTCAATGCCAACCTGGAGGTCCGGGTGGCCGAGCGCGGCCGCGAACTCGCGGCGAGCCAGGCGCATTACAAACTCCTCGCCGAGACCATGACCGACGTGGTGATCCTGCGCCATGCCGACTGGCGCATCGCCTATGTCTCGCCTTCCGGCGCGGCGCTGTTCGGCACGGAAGGGTCGGATTTCGATCCGCGCACGCGCATCCACCCCGACGATCTCGCCGCCTTCTCCGCCGCGGATGCCCGCCTCGCCCCCGACCGGCCGAGCATCGTGTCCCTGTTCCGGATGCGCCATGCGGATGGCCGCTGCATCTGGATCGAGGCGGTCAACGACCTCCTGACCTCCGCCGCGCCTGGGGCGCCCAACGTGATATCGACCCTGCGGGACGTGACGAAGCGGCAGGATCAGGCCGACGAATTGCGCATGGCCCGCGACGCCGCCGAACTGGCCCAGGCCAAGGCCGAGAATGCGAGCCGGGCGAAATCGGAGTTCATGAACCTCATGAGCCACGAGATCCGGACGCCGCTGACGACGATCAAGGGCTTCACCGACCTCCTCGCGCACACGACCGGGCTCTCGCCCGATCAGGTCCGCTATCTCGCCCTGGTGGGGGCGGCCACCGACACGCTTCTCGGCACGGTGGACGACGTCCTCGATTATGCCCGGGCCGGGGAAGGCAACCTGCGCCTCGACAGCATCCCAATCGACCTGCCCGCCCTGGTGAGCGGGACGGCCGATCTCGTGAGGCCCATGGCCGAGGCGAGGGGGGTCGCCATCGACTTGGCCGTTCCCGGCGACGGCTCCCGCCATGTCCTGGGCGACGAGCGCCGCCTGAGGCAGATCCTCCTCAACCTGCTCAACGACGCCATCGGCACGTTGCGCCGGGGCACCGTCACCCTCGCGCTGCAGGGGCCGCGCGGCGCCGAGTCCGCCGAGCGCTGGCGCGTCTTCGTCACCGCCCATGCCGGCGAAGACCCGGAGCAGTCCGCAGCCCGCACCGTGGCCCTCGACGGCAGCGGCCTCGGCTTCATCATCGCCCAGCGCCTCGTCGGACTCATGGGGGGCGGGCGCATCGACCGGAGCACGCCGCTGGGCGAGACGGCGGCCTACCGGTTCTCTCTCTCCCTGGCGCCGGCGCCGGTGCTGATACGCGCGGCGCCGGCTCCGAGCCCGGACGCGCCCGGGGCCGGCCGCATCCTCGTGGTGGAGGACAACCCGATCAACCGGGAGGTCGTCCAGGCGAT
The DNA here is from genome assembly GCF_014845095.1 of Methylobacterium bullatum. Lineage (GTDB taxonomy): Bacteria > Pseudomonadota > Alphaproteobacteria > Rhizobiales > Beijerinckiaceae > Methylobacterium > Methylobacterium bullatum. Next base: position 19,893 of record NZ_NKUG01000043.1, read on the forward strand.
GCTGAAGCGCCTGGGTTACGGCGTCGACATGGTCACCGACGGAGAGGCGGCCATCCTGGCGGTGCAGGCCAGCGCCTACGACCTCGTCCTCATGGACGTGTCGATGCCCGGAATGGACGGGACCACGGCCATCCGGCGCATCCGCTCCCTCCAGCACCCGGCGCGCCGGGTGCCGATCGTGGCCATGAGCGCCAGCATGATGCCGGACCGGGTCCGGGCCCTCACGGAGGCCGGCGCCAACGGTCAACTTGGCAAGCCGTTCGATCTCCCGACCCTGTCGCGGGTGGTCGGCGACCAGATCTCCTCCATCGTCCTGCGGGAGAGCGACGCGGACGCGCCGATGCCGGAACGGCCGCCGATCTTCGACCGGAGCGCCTTCGACGCCCTGATCGCCCAGATGGGCGAGGAGGCGGCCCGCGAGGACGTGCGTGCCTTCGTCAGGCTCGTCGACCGTTTCGGACCCGACACGGACGGGGCGAGCGCGGAAACCCTCGCCGCCCGGGCTGACAGGACGGGATTCCGCGACCTCGCCAAGGCCTGCCGGACCTTCGCCGCGCTGCCCGCCGGTGCCGCGCGGGACGAGGCCCGCGGGCGCTGCCTCATCGCCCGCGACCTGATGAACCGCATGGTCCACGAGATCACGGGGCCGACCATGCCCGAAATCCGCCAGACGGTGGCCCTGCTCTGAGACCCGTCGCACCCGGAACCGAGGGGCGCGACCACGTGCGGACGCGGCTCCGCTTGGCGTGCCGGTGCCGCACTGCTATCTCCCGACACGCGTCCACACACCGAAAAGCCGTGCGCCGGGCCCGTCCTTACGCCGACGGACCGCGACCGCGCCGGAGACAGACCCCTCGATGACCACCGTCCCCATCGACAACATCCGTAATTTCTCCATCGTCGCGCATATCGACCATGGCAAGTCGACGCTGGCCGACCGGCTGATCCAGACCACCGGCACGGTGGCGCTCCGCGACATGAGCGAGCAGATGCTCGACTCGATGGACATCGAGAAGGAGCGCGGGATCACCATCAAGGCCCAGACCGTGCGCCTCGAATACCGCGCAGAGGACGGCAAGGACTACATCCTCAACCTGATGGACACCCCCGGCCACGTGGACTTCGCCTACGAGGTGTCGCGCTCGCTCGCGGCCTGCGAGGGATCGCTCCTCGTGGTCGACGCCTCCCAGGGCGTGGAGGCGCAGACGCTCGCCAACGTCTACCAGGCGCTCGACGCCAACCACGAGATCGTCCCCGTCCTCAACAAGATCGACCTGCCGGCCGCCGAGCCCGAGCGCATCCGCGCCCAGATCGAGGAGGTGATCGGCATCGACGCTTCCGAGGCGGTGGCGATCTCGGCGAAAAGCGGACTCAACATCGAGGCGGTGCTGGAGGCCATCGTCAAGCGCCTGCCGCCGCCCAAGGGCGACCGCGACGCGCCCCTCAAGGCCCTGCTGGTGGACAGCTGGTACGACGTCTATCTCGGCGTCGTCGTGCTGGTGCGCATCGTCGACGGCGTGCTCAAGAAGGGCATGAACATCCGCATGATGCGGGCCGACGCCGTGCACGGGGTCGACAAGATCGGCGTGTTCCGGCCGAAGATGGCCGATATCGGCGAGCTCGGCCCCGGCGAGGTCGGCTTCTTCACCGGCTCGATCAAGGAGGTCGCCGATACCCGCGTGGGCGACACGCTCACGGAGGACAAGCGCCCCTGCAAGGAGATGCTGCCGGGTTTCAAGGACGTGCAGTCGGTGGTGTTCTGCGGGCTCTTCCCCGTGGATGCCGCCGAGTTCGAGACCCTGCGCAGCGCCATGAGCAAGCTCCGGCTCAACGATGCGAGCTTCTCCTACGAGATGGAGACCTCGGCGGCGCTGGGCTTCGGTTTCCGTTGCGGCTTCCTCGGCCTGCTCCACCTCGAGATCATCCAGGAGCGCCTGGAGCGCGAGTTCAACCTCGACCTGATCTCCACCGCTCCTTCCGTGGTCTACCGCCTGCAGATGACGGACGGGACGTTGAAGGAGTTGCACAACCCGGCCGACATGCCGGACGTGATGAAGATCACCGCCATCGAGGAGCCGTGGATCCGCGCCACCATCCTCACCCCCGACGAGTATCTCGGCGGCGTCCTGAAGCTCTGCCAGGACCGGCGCGGGACGCAGGTCGACCTCAACTACGTCGGCAAGCGCGCCATGGTGGTCTACGACCTGCCGCTCAACGAGGTGGTGTTCGACTTCTACGACCGCCTGAAATCGATCTCGAAGGGCTACGCCTCGTTCGACTACCACATCTCGGACTACCGGGAGGGCGACCTCGTGAAGATGTCGATCCTCGTCAATGCCGAGCCGGTGGATGCCCTCTCCATGCTGGTCCACCGCAGCCGCGCCGAGCATCGCGGCCGGGCCATGTGCGAGAAGCTGAAGGACCTGATCCCCCGCCACCTGTTCCAGATCCCGGTCCAGGCGGCGTTGGGGGGCAAGATCATCGCCCGCGAGACCATCAAGGCCCTCTCCAAGGACGTGACCGCCAAGTGCTACGGCGGCGACATCTCTCGTAAGCGCAAACTCCTCGACAAGCAGAAGGAGGGCAAGAAGAAGATGCGCCAGTTTGGCCGTGTGGAGATCCCTCAGGAGGCGTTCATCGCCGCGCTGAAGATGGACGATTGAGCCGGAGCCGGAGCCGGAGCGGAAGACACTGCCTCCACCTCCGGTTGTGCCGCGGCATGTTTAGCCCTGCATTAAGGCTTGTGGCTTAGACTTCTCGACGTGCCCTGTCCCGGCCGGAGAGGCGGGCAACATGGTCTGAACCAGGCACCTCCGGGTGACCTGGGAGGAGATGCCGATGGTCCTGCCGCGCCGATTCGCTCGCAGGTTCCGCTCGGCGCGCACGTGGATCCTCTTCGGGATTCTGGCGCCTGTCGGTATGCTCGTGGTGTCGGCCATCATGCTGCTCGACCTGCGCAAGGACGCCTGGGACAAGGCGGAGCAGACCTCGCAGAACCTGCTCCAGATCATCGAACGCGACATCGCCCGCAATATCGAAATCATCGATCTGTCGCTGCAGGGCGTCACCGAGAACCTGAAACTTCCCGCTCTCGCCGATCTGTCGCCGGAGCTGCGCCAGCTGATCCTGTTCGATCGGGCGATCTCGGCACAGGACATGGGCGTGATCCTCGTCCTCGACGAGCGGGGCGACAGCATTCTCGACGGCCATGCCATCCCGGCGCGCCACACCAACAATGTCGACCGCGACTACTTCAAGGCCCACAAGGCCCGGGGCGGCGGTGGCTTGCTGATCAGCCAGCCGCTGATGTCGCGTCTGACGGGCGCACGCGTCATGGTGCTGAGCCAACGCGTCGACAAGCCGGACGGGTCGTTCGGCGGGGTGGTCCTGGGCACCCTGAAGCTGTCGTACTTCACGCGGTTGTTCGACCGCCTGGGCCTCGGGCGCGACGGCGCGATCAACCTGTACCTGCACGATGGGACGCGCGTCATGCGCTACCCGAACCGGGACTCCGATTTCGGGACGAGCCTCGCCGGAACGGCCAATTTCGAGCGGTTCGTCCGCGAGGGCAGCGGTAGCTTCGTCGGGACCTCCAGCCTTGACGGGGTGGACCGGCACTATGCCTTCACGCAGGTCGGGACCTTGCCCTTGATCCTCAACGTCGCCCTGGCGGTGAACGAGATCGAGGCCGAATGGCGCGCGAAGGCCATCGTCATCACCGCCATCGTGGTGGCGCTCTGCGGCCTGACCGTCTGCCTCTCGCTGCTGTTCGGACGAGAGTTGGAGCGGCGCGGCGCGATGCAAGTCGAACTCGCCCGGCAGTCGCTCACCGATGCGTTGACCGGCCTGCCGAACCGCCGCCGGTTCGAGGAGGCCCTGACCGCCCTGCGGGGCGATGCCGGCCATGCGGCCCGCCACTTCGCGCTGCTGGTCATCGATGCCGATCACTTCAAGCGTTTCAACGACCGCCATGGGCATGCGGTGGGCGACGAGGTGCTGCGCGGCCTCGCCCGCTGCCTGTTGGAAAGCATTCACCGTCCCGTCGATCTCGTCTGCCGGGTGGGCGGCGAGGAATTCGCGATCCTGCTGCAGGATGGCGACGAGGACGAAGCCCTGCGCATCGCCGAACGGGTCCATGCCAGGGTGGCGCTCCTCGCGGTGGAGGCGGCCGGGATCGAACCCGGATCGGTGACCGTGAGCATCGGCGTCGCGACCATGGGCGCGCCCGCGACCGATCCCCTGGCGCCATCGGACCTGTTCAGTCTCGCGGACGCCGCCCTCTACGAGGCCAAGGCCAACGGCCGCAATCAGACCCGGTTCGTCGAGCGCCGTCGCGGCGTGGTGGATCGGCGCCAGGCGAGCTTTCGTCTCGCGGGCGCCTGAGCGCGCGCATCACCGCCCCTCGCCGATGCCGGAGCCGCTGCGACCACGATTCCGGGACGGGCCTTCAACGGGCCGAGACGGCCAGTTGCCGCGCCGCTTCGCCGAGGTCGCGACCCTGGTCGCGCAGGTGGCCGGAGGTCGCCCCGAGGGCCTGTGACGAGGCCAGCGCTTCCTCGGTCGTGGCGCGCAGGGCGTCGAGGTGGCGGGTCGCCTCGAAGATCGTGCCGCGCACCCGCGACACGCCTTCGGCGATGCCGCCCGCAGCCTCTTGGTGGGAGGCGCTGACGCGGGAAATGTCGGCCGCGCTGACGCGGACGGATGTCACCTCGTCACGCACCGAGGCGAGGGACGCGGTCGATTGGGCGGCGACCTCCCTGAGGCGAGCGATCTGCTGCGAGATCTCGGCTGTGGCGGTGCTGACCCGGTTCGAGAGGTCCTTCACCTCCGCGGCCACCACCGAGAAGCCACGTCCGGCGGTGCCCGCGCGGGCCGCCTCGATCGTGGCGTTGAGGGCCAGGAGGTTGGTCTGGGCGGCGATGATGCCGATGAGGTCGCTGATCTGCCCGATGCCGGCGATGCGCTCCTGGAGTTCGGAGAAGACGTCCACCGCCTGGCCCAGGATGCCGCTCGTCCGGTCGGCGATGATCTCGACCTGTCCGGCATGGGCGCTCGCCTCGCGCGAGAGCGCGACGAGGCCCTGCGCGGCATCCGACACGCCGTCGATGTCGCGGGAGGCGGCGAGGTTGGCCCGGTCCGCCTGGGCGCGGCTTTCGTCCACGGTCTCGGCCACGGTGAGGACCGTGCGGGCGCCCGCCTCCACCTGCATGGTCGTGTCCGCGAGCCCGGAGGCGATCCCGTCGAGGGCTGCCATGAGCGAGCGGACGCGCTCGCGCTGGGCATGGTCGGTGACCGTGATGGCGAGGCGGTCGGCCACGTAGGCCATCAGTTCGAGCAGGGCTTCGCTCAACTCCGCCTTCTCGCGGGAGAAGAATTCCAGCACGATTTCCACCCGGTCACCGATGCGGACCGGGAACATGAAGCAGCCGCGTACGCCGTTTTCCCGCGCCGCCGTCGCGCGGACGAAGCCGGGCACAACCGTCACGTCCTCGCAGGAGATCGCGCGTCCCTCCGCGCAGACGCGCCCCACCAGCCCTTGGCCGGGGGCGAAGACCGCTCGCTCCGAATTGGCGACGAAAGCGTCCGTCCGCCCCGGCACGTCGGAGGGGGCGAGGTACCACGCCCTCATCGACACCATTGCATCCACGTCCACGCCGTCCTGGTCCATGCGTCGGTAGGCATGGGCGATCGGCCATTCGGTGAAGCGGCCGACGATGGCGAGGCAATCGACGATAGCGGTCTCCGGCGTCGGCGCGCTGCTGCAGGCGCGCGAAATCGCGTTCAGGAAGGCGAGCACCGCGCCCAAGTTGTGCGACAGCATCCCGGACGCAGGTGGGTTCTCTTCCCGCCGCCCACCGGTCCTTCCGAGCCATCCGTCGACGATCGCCCTGATCATGAAACCCTCACGCGAGCCTTGCGAGCCTGTCGGTCCGGACTACCGGAAGCCGTGCCCCTTCGGCAGCCTCTTTGCGGCTGGAACTTAGCTTCGCATTCCTTGATCAAGCCTTCGGTTCATCACACGCGACTGGGTCATTTGGTATCAATCCTGCGCAAATTCTCATCAAAGATCAGGTACGACCCTCCCCGGTGCCGGGAGTTCATGGCGGTTCCGGTCCGTGCGGAGTTCGGAACGTACCCGCGCCGGCCTTTCCCCAGGGCCACCTCGCCATCCTCGATCGCCTCTCCGCGCTCGTGCGCCTCGGCCCCAGTTCCTTTGCCCTTTGCCCTTCGCCCCTCGGCAAGGGCGGCCTCCCACAGGCGTCATACACTCGACCCTTGATGAACAACCTGAGGTATACTAACTCGCTTCTCTCTCCTGAGGAGGCGTGGATGTCGATCGACGGTGATTCCCTGAGCGCGATCGTCGCGGAACTCTCGATCCGTCCGGGACATGAGAAGGTCAGGGCTTCTGCTCTACCGCCTGCTGACCGAGGCGCTGGGCGCCAAGAGCGAGCAGATTTTCTTCGAGAGAAAGATACCTGAGGTTAGAGGTCGTCTCGACGCCCTGCTCGGCAGGACGATCATCGAGATCAAGTCCGACCTGCGCCGGGAGGCCAGGGACGCCGAGGCTCAGCTCACCCGCTACCTGCCCGAACGCGAGGGCGCCACCGGCCAGCGTTACGTGGGGCTCGCCACCGACGGCGCCACCTTCACCGCCTACGAGATGCGGGACGGCGTCCTGGTGCAGCTCACCGAGCACGAGGTGAGGCTGGCGGATGCCCGTGGCCTCACTGCCTGGCTCGAAGGCGTCATCGCGGTCCTCGACTGGCTGCCGGCGGACGCGGCCGGGATCACGAACGAACTCGGCCGCCAGAGCGCCGCCTTCGCGCGGACCCTCGGCCTCCTCGCCAAGGCCTGGGAGGCGCTGGCGGCGGACCCGGAGGCGGTGCTGAAGCGGCAGCTCTGGTCGCGTCATCTCGGCTTCGTCTACGGCAAGGCCATCGACGACGACACGCTCTGGCTCCAGCACACCTATCTGGTCATCCTCGCCAAGGCGATCGCCGCCGGAACCATGGGCGCCACCGGGCGCTCGCCCGAGGATCTGCTGTCGGGGCGCGCCTTCCACGAGGCGGGGGTCCACGGCGCGGTGGAAACGGATTTCTTCGGCTGGGTGATCCAGGCGCCGGGCGGGGAGGCGATCGTCGCCAGCCTGGCCGCGCATGCCGCCCGGTTCGACCTCGGCAGCGTCGATGTCGACTTTCTGAAAGTGCTCTACGAATCCCTCATCGATCCGGCGCAACGGCACGATCTCGGTGAATATTACACGCCCGATTGGCTTGCCCGGAAGGTGGTGCGGCGCGCCCTCGACCGGCCGGCCGAGCAGACCTGCCTCGATCCCGCCTGCGGCTCGGGCAGCTTCCTGTTCCACGCCGTGCGCCTCAAGCGCGAGGCCCTGATCGCGGCGGGCGTGCCCCTCACCGAGATCGCGTCGCGCTGCTGCGCTTCCGTCACGGGGCTGGACGTCCATCCGGTGGCCGTGATCTTCGCCCGCGTCACCTACCTTTTGGCGCTCGGCGACGCCCTGCCGGGGCGAGGCGGCGACATCTCCCTGCCGGTCTATCTCGGCGATGCGCTGCAATGGAACGTGAAGCGCGACGCGTTCGAGAGCGACCTCGTGGTCGAGGTGCCGCGCGACCCCCGCGAGGGCCGCAAAGGCGCGCCGACCCTGCGCTTCCCCCTCGGCCTCTGCGCCGATCCGCCCCTGTTCGACCGCGTCGTCACCGCCATGCACGATGCCAGCGAGGCCGTCCGCACGGCGGACGCCTTCGCGCGCGGGCTCGCTGGGCTCGGCGTCGCGGCGGAGCAGCACGCGACGCTCGTCACCACCTTCACGATCTACGACCGCCTGCGCCGGGCCGGGCGCGACCATGTCTGGGGCTTCTTCGCCCGCAACCTCAGCCGCCCGGTGGCGCTCTCGGACGGCGCCAGGGTCGACGTCGTCATCGGCAACCCGCCCTGGCTGTCCTACCGCTACATGGCGCCCGCCCTGCAGGCCCTGTTCCGGGATACCGCGCGCCGGCTCGGCATCTGGGTCGGCCCCGACGAGGCGCGGCTGGTGACGCAGACCGATCTGTCGGGCCTGTTCTTCGCACGCGCCGCAGAGCTCTATGTCCGGCCGCCGGAGGGCGACCGGCCGGGCGGCCGGGTCGCCATGGTGCTGCCGCTCGCCGCCCTGAGCCGGGGCCAGTTCCGAGCCTTCCGCACCGGGGACTGGACCGAGGTCCGTGTCGCGTTCTCTGACGCCTGGGTTCTCGACAATCAGGCCGTCTCGCCCCTGTTCAGGGTGCCCACCTGCGTCCTGTTCGCCGATGTCACGGCGGGGGAGGCCCGGCCGACGCCGACGCGGGTCACGGCTTTCGCCGGGCGGCTCCCCTTCAAGGACGTGCCCGAGGAGGTGGCGGATCGCTGCCTGCGGCTGGATCGGGCCGATGCACCGGTGCCTGCGAACTTCGAGGCCGGGTCGCCCTATCGCCCGCTCTTCCATCAAGGGGCGACCCTCGTTCCGCGCATGCTGTGTCTGGTGGATCGCGTTCAGTCAGGCCGTCTTGGCGGCAACGCCGCAGCACCCCTCTTGAGAAGCAGGCGATCCCCGCAAGAGAAAGCTCCTTGGCGAGACCTGCCCGCCCAACAGGGGGCTGTCGAAAGCGGTTACGTCCGGCCGGTCTATCTCGGCGAATCCATCGCGTCGTTTCGCGTTCTGAACGCATTCGAGGGCATCGTGCCTGTGGCGTCCGATGGGAGTGTTCTCGATCCGAAACAGGCGAGCGATCGTGGCGTGAGCCGTCTCGGAGCCTGGATGCGACAAGCCGAGGCAAGCTGGGCGCAACACAGCGCCGGACGCATCACACTCAAGCAACGATGGAATTTTCAACGCGGATTGTCCTCGCAGTTTCCGCTGCCGCCCATTCGCGTGGTCTTCGCCAAGGCCGGATTATGGCCCGCGGCCTGTATCGTCAGGGATCGCCGGGGAATCATCGACCACAAACTCTACTGGGCGGACGTCTCTTCCGAGGACGAAGCCCGTTTCCTTATCGCCATCCTCAACAGCGAGGCGGTTCGCATCCGCATCGCCCATTTGCAGAGCCGGGGCGAGCAGGGCGCGCGGGATTTCGACAAGCTGATGTTCACGCTTCCGATCCCCCGCTTCGACCCGCGCGAGGCGGTCCATGCCGGGCTGGCGGCGGAAGGCGCGGTGGCGGAGGAGGTGGCGGCCGCCGTCGCGCTGCCCATGGAGGTCTCGTTCCAAAAGGCGAGGGCCCTGGTGCGGGACGCCTTGCGGGAGGAGGGCGTGTCGGCCCGCATCGATGCCCTGGTGGAGACGCTCCTCGGGCCCGATCCGCGCCTCGCCTTGCCGGACGACGAAGCCGTTCCTGCCCGCGACGAGGAAGAGACCGTCGACGCCTGATACCAAGGCTCGGCGAAGCTCGGTTCGAAGTCGCTACTCGGCCTTGTCGCCGGTTTCCGGGGCGGTCCTATCGGCGGCCGGTTCGGCGGTCGCCACGGCCGTGCGTTCCAGCATCGGCTGGAGGCGGATGGCGAGTTCGCCGCCGAGATGACGGGTATAGGCGGCCTTGAAGTAGCGCTGGCCGGTGCCGTTGCCGAAGAGTTGGTCATGGGTGCGGATCATCGCATCCACCTCGGGGCGGCAGAGGAAGCCGATGATCCCCGCCGCCTCGTACCAGCGGCCCGCCCGGGCATGGCGCATGGCGGCCGGGTTGGCCATCACCGTCTCGGCGAAGCACTCCGTGGCGGCGCGCTCCAGTGGCGCCATGGCCGCATGGGCGTGTCCGGGTGTGCGGGGCGCCGCGCTTGCGGCACCCGCCGTCGCGACAAGGGTCAAGAGAGCGCCAAGCAGCCGAGCTTTCATCGCGCACATACCTCGAGGTCGATCGAAATCGATTCGCCCCAAGTATTCATCGAAGACTTGGACAGGAACAGGGCACGACGCGCCCCGAAACCTGCGATGCGCGATTTCGTGAGCCGACTGTGCCCGGCCGATCACAGAAGCCGGATCAGCCCCGCTTCTCGGCGTTCCAGCGGCCGGAACAGCGGATCATGCCGTTGCTCGACCAGGTGCCGCTGCCGTAGCCGCCGCGATCGAGTTGGCCGACCACGGTGGCACCATCGGAACCGCGCATGATCGTCGCGCGCACGGAGCCGTTGCCGGAGACGCGCCCCCGGATGTCGAAATCCCCGCCGGGATAGCTCGCCTCGCCCTTGGCGATCCGGACGCCGTAGCGATAGGCGCGGTCGCAGGGGCCGTCCTGGGTGATGACCTCGATGCTCCAGGCGCCGTCGTAGCGGTTGGGCACCGAGACCTTCCGCGTGGCCGCTTCGGTGGTTCCGAGGGACGTCGTCAGGAGGGCGAGAGAGCCGGCGGCAAGGAGGAAGCGTCGCATCGTAGCCTGTTCTGCAAGGGCGTGATCGGGGCTGGGAACGCCCCGGATCGCGTATCGGTTGCGGTTCACGCTCGTGTGGCTTCGCCCAAGGCGGCCTGAAGCAGCGTGAGGAGATCACCTCCCGCGTGCAGATAGGCATCGACCCCTGCGGCTTTGAGCCCCTCCGCGAGATCGCCGGGCTTGCCCGCGAGATAGACCGTCCTGGCCCCGGCCGCCTTCAGGGCTTCGGCCGCCGCGACGGCATGGGTCGCGTAGAGGGCGTCCGATGAGCAGAGGCAGGCGATGCGCGCGCCGGATGCGGCGAAAGCCCTGGCCAGTGCGTCGCTCTCCGAAAAACCCTCTTCGTTCACCGCCTCGATGCCGCCGGCCGCGAAGGCGTTGGCGGCGAAGGTCGAGCGGGCGTTGAAGACGGCGACCGTCCCGAGATTGGCCAGGAACACCAGGGGGCGCCGCCCGGTCTTGGCGAGATGGGCGTCGGACGCGTCGCGCAGGGCCTCGTAGGGTTCGGCGAGGCGGAAGGAGGGCAGGGCCTCGCAGGTGGTCGTCCCGGCCCCGCCGAGGGCGAAGGCGGGCGCCACGACATCGGAGGGCGGCAGGTCGAGGACCGTCACCGGCTTCTCGGCGAGGAAGGGGAACTCGCTCGCCCCGGTCAGCGGTTCGCGGCGCGTGGCGACGTTCTTCGCGCGGGTGGCGCGGGTCTCGCCGATCCGGGCCTGGATCGCGCCGGCCTGCAGGCTCGCGACGATGCCGCCCTCGCGCTCGATGGCCTGGAAGGCGGCCCAGGCCGCGGTGGTGAGCTCCTCGGTGAGCGCCTCGAACCCGCCGGCTCCGGCCGCCGGATCGGCGACGCGGGCGAGGTTGGATTCCTCGATGAGGACGATCTGGCTGTTGCGGGCGACGCGCCGGGCGAAAGCGTCGGCGAGGCCCAGCGAGGCGGTGTAGGGGACGACGGTGACGGAATCGGCGCCGCCGAGCCCGGCCGAGCAGGCGGCCATGCCGGTGCGCAGGATGTTCACGAACGGGTCGTTCCGGTTCATCATCCGCCACGCGGTCTCGGCATGCAGGCGCAGGGGCTTCGGGTCGAGCCCGCAGGCGGCTTCCACCCGCGCCCAGAGGCGGCGCATGGCGCGGAACTTGGCGATGGTCAGGAACTCGTCGGCATCGGCCACGAGGAGGATGGCGACGGCGTCGCGGGCGCGGGCGAGGTCGTGCCCGCCGGCCTCCAGCATGCGCAGATAGGCGACGGCCGTGGCGAGGGTGGCGGCGAGTTCCGCCGCCTCGCTGGCGCCGGCCTCGTGATAGGGGCGCCCGTCGGCGAGCATCGCGCGGCCCGTGAAGCCGGCCCCGTCGAACTCCGACAGGAGCGCCGAGACCGCCGCGCCGATCTCAGGGATCGTCGCGTCGAGGCGGCCGGTGGCGGCGAGCGTCCCGATCGGGTCGAGGCCGAGATCGAGGTCGAGGCTGCCGAGATCCTCGTTCCGGTGCGCCGCCAAAGCCTTGACCAGACGGGCCGCCTCCAGCCCGCGCCCGCCGGCATCGAGCCGCGTCGCGATGAGGGAGAGCATCACGCCCGACAGGGCGGTGTCGAGGGTTGCTACGTCTCCGGCATCGAGGCCGAAGCCGCGCGCCGAGACAGCGCCCGCGAAGACGAGGTTCAGGGCATCGGCGCCCCCTTCGAGATCGGCCATGGCGAGACCGTGCGCGGCTTGCGCGTCCGGGTGGTCCACCCGTTGGGCGATGCGCCAGGGGCCGGGCGCCCGCATGGGCTGCGCCACCGGGGCGGCCGGTTCGTAGAGCGGTTCGATCCGGATGCCGTCCGCCGTCTTCGAGACCAGGCGCTTCTCGAAATCGCCGCCCTTGAGCACGCCCTCGACCAGGCCGAGCCACCGCTCGCGGGTGGGCGTGGGGAACAGGTCGGCGAGGGGGCGATTGTCCATCGTCAGGGCCTTGGCGCACGCTTCCGCCGGCCGCGCGTGGCCGGACGCTGTCGGCGACAGCCCTCGCACGGCGAGGCTTGCCGGGCAACACGCCGGACTCATCAAAGAAATCAGCGCGGACTCAAAGAAAAACGAAGGCCGCCCCCGCGTCGCGAGCCCCGGCGTGCGAGGCGGGTCCGGGGCCGCGAGGCGGGTGCGTCAGCCGAACAGGATCAACCCCGCGAAGCCGAGCGAGCCGACGATGATGCGCCACCACGCGAACAGCCGGAAGCCGTGGGAGGAGACGTAGTCGAGCACGGTGCGGACCACGACGAAGGCCGAGAGGAAGGCCACGACGAAGCCGATGGCGATCAGGCCAAAATCGTCCTGCGAGAGGTTCTTGTAATTGTCGAGGAGGTCTTTGGCGAAGGCCCCGGCCATGGTGGGGATCGCGAGGTAGAACGAGAACTCGGTGGCCGAGCGCTTGTCCGCTCCCATCAGCATCGCGCCGACGATGGTGGCGCCGGAGCGCGAAACGCCGGGGATCATCGCGATGCACTGGAACAGGCCGATCCTGAAATCCATCGGCAGGGTGAAGTCGAAGACGTCACGCTTCTTCACCTCGAGGTCGGTCTCGTCGAGGACGAGGAGGACGAGGCCGCCGGCCACCAGGGTGGCGCAGACGATCCACGGATTGAACAGGTAGAACTTGATGTACTTCGAGAACAGGCCGCCGATGATCGCCGCCGGCAGGAAGGCGAGGAGGATGCCCAGGACGAAGCGTCTCGCGTTCGGATCGCTCGGAAACGCCACGGCGATTCCCAGGAGGCGGCGGAAATAGACGGCCAGGATCGCCAGGATCGCGCCGAGCTGGATCAGCACCTCGAACGTGTTGTTGGGCGATTGAAAGCCGATGAAGTGGCCGACCAGGAGCTGGTGGCCGGTGGAGGAGACCGGAATGAACTCGGTGGCGCCTTCGACGACGGCGAGCACGACCGCCTTCACGATGCTCATGGCATCCATCATGTCTCGCCTCGGTTGTTGTGGGGTGGGAGCGCGGGTCGCCGCACGGTGTCGGCGATCAGAGTTGACGAGCGGTTACCGGAACATGTCCAGCGTGTTAATGAGGCGGCAATGATCGGGCAATAAGTCTCGACCGGCGACCCTCACCCACCGGCGGTCCCGATACGGCGCGTCCCGCGGTTCCATCCCCTTCGAAACGGCCTCTATGGCGACGCTTCACCACTCCCCCTTCTGTCCGCATTCGCGCTTCATCCGTCTCGTGCTCAGCGAGATGGGCATGGAGCCCGCACTCGTGGAAGAGCGGGTCTGGGACCGGCGCGAGGCCTTCCTCCTCATCAATCCGGCCGGGACGACGCCGGTCCTGGTGGAGGAGACCGGGCTCGCCGTGCCGGGGGCCGGCATCATCGCCGAGTATCTGGACGAGACCCGCGGCCTCGGCCTGTCCGGGCGCCGGTTGCTGCCGGAGGCCACCGCCGATCGCGTGGAGGTCCGCCGCCTGCTCGACTGGTTCCTGGTGAAGTTCGATGCGGAGGTGACCGGCTATCTCGTCACCGAGAAGATCTCGAAGCGCTTCATGACCAGCGCCAATGGCGGCGGTCCGCCGGACATGCATGCCATTCGTGCGGCGCGCACCAATGTGCGCTACCATATGAAGTACATCGGCTACCTGATGTCCCGCCGGAAATGGATCGCCGGCGACCATCTGACCTATGCGGATCTCGCGGCCGCGGCTCACCTCTCCTGCGTGGATTATCTCGGCGACGTGCCATGGGACGAGGACGAGACGGCGAGGGACTGGTACGCGCGGCTGAAATCGCGCCCCTCCTTCCGGACGCTGCTGGCGGACCGGGTTCCGGGCATGGCCCCGGCGGATCATTACGCGGATCTCGATTTCTGAACTCCCCTTCGGGCCAGTTCCGGGCAGAGGGCAAGCAGGCGGCCGGCCGCCGGGAGCAGCGCAAAATTCTCTCCGGCGATGCCCTGAGGCAGGCGCTCGAGGCCCGCGCCCGGCATCTCGGCTTCGACGCGGTGCGGGTGACCACCCCCGATGCGGCGCCGGCCCTGCGCGAGCGGCTGCCCGCTTGGCTCGCCGCCGGGCATCACGGCGGGATGGAGTGGATGGTGGAGCGCGCGGACCAGCGCGCCGATCCGTCGATCCTGTGGCCGGGCGTTCGCAGCATCGTGATGCTGGGCATGAACTACGGCCCCGAGGTCGATCCGCTCTCGCTGCTGGCCCTGAAGGATCGCGGCGCCATCGCGGCCTATGCCCAGCGCCGCGACTATCACGATGTGGTGAAGGGCAAGCTGAAGGAGCTCGGCGGCTACCTCTCCGCCAAGGGCGACGTGCGGGTGAAGGTCTTCGTCGATACCGCGCCGGTGATGGAGAAGCCGCTCGCCGCCGCGTCGGGCCTCGGCTGGCAGGGCAAGCACACGGTCCTCGTCTCGCGCGAGCACGGCAACTGGCTCCTGCTCGGGGCGATCTACACATCCGCCGATCTCGTGCCGGATCTGCCCGAGGCCGACCGTTGCGGCTCCTGCCGGCGCTGCCTCGACATCTGCCCGACCGCCGCGTTTCCCGCCCCCTACCAGCTCGATGCGCGGCGCTGCATCTCCTACCTCACCATCGAGCACGAAGGGCCGATCGCCCCCGAATTCCGCGAGGCCATCGGCAACCGCGTCTTCGGCTGCGACGATTGCCTTGCGGTCTGCCCCTGGAACAAGTTCGCCGTCGCCGCCTCGGAGGCGCGCCTCGGCGCGCGGGCCGACCTCGCCGCGCCTCCCCTCGCCGAACTGGCGCGCCTCGACGATGCGGCCTTCCGGGCGCGGTTCGCCGGAACCCCGGTGAAGCGGACCGGGCGCGACCGCTTCCTGCGCAACGTCCTCATCGCCATCGGCAATTCCGGCGATCCGGCGCTCGCTCGGGAGGCCGAACGCTGCCTCTCCGATCCGTCGCCCCTGGTACGCGGTATGGCCGTATGGGCGTCGAGCCGCCTCACCGACGCGGCGGCGATGCGCGGCCTTTTCAACAGCCACGCCATCGGCGAAACCGATGCCGAGGTCGGCGCCGAATGGCGCGCGGCACTCGATCACGCGGGAAACACGACGGCATGAACCTCTTCGTCTTCGGTCTGGGCTTCACGGCGCGCCGCTTCGTCGAGCGCGCGGCGGGGCGGTTCGGCGAGATCCGCGCCACCGTCACCGACCCGGCCCGGCCCGGCGCCGGCCTCGGCGATGTCGCCCTGCGCGGCTTCGGCCCCGAGACGGACGACGCGCGGATCGCGGGCGACCTCGCCGACACCGACGTGCTGCTGGTGTCCGCCCCGCCGTCTCGCGACGGAGACACGGTGCTCGCCCGTTACCGGGACGCCATCGCCGACAGCCGGATCGGCTGGATCGGCTATCTCTCCACCATCGGTATCTACGGCGACCAGCAGGGCGCCTGGATCGACGAGACGACGCCGCCCAACCCCACGAGCGGGCGCTCGCATGGCCGCATCGCGGTGGAGAAGGCCTGGCTCGCCTTCGGGCAGGAGACCGGCAAGGCCGTGCAGGTGTTCCGGCTGTCGGGCATCTACGGGCCGGGCCGCAACCCCATCGTGAAGCTGCGAGAGGGCAAGTCGCAGCGCATCATCAAGCCGGGTCAGGTGTTCAACCGCATCCATGTGGACGACATCGCCACGACCCTGCTCGCCTCCATCGACAGGCCGAGGGCGCAGGCGATCTACAACGTCACCGACGACGAGCCGACGCCGCCGCAGGTGGTGACGGAATACGCCGCCGGCCTCGCCAACCTGCCGCTGCCGCCCGAGATCGATTTCGAGACGGCGGATCTGAGCCCGATGGCGCGCAGCTTCTACGGCGAGAACAAGCGCGTGCGGAACCGCCTGATCCGCGAGGAGCTCTGCGTCGATCTCGCCTATCCGACCTACCGCGAGGGGCTGGCGGCGCTGGTGGCCGACGCCAGGGCCTGAGGCTCTGGCCCAGTCCCTTGGCGCGAAAAACGGCTTTTCGGTCTCTTCTTTCGGCTGCGATAGACGTAATGTGGCGGGATGCCGGTTATGTCAGTGGTATTTATACTAAAAACCATAAGTGAGCTGAGTCGATATAAGTTATTTTATAGTGATCGAGTGAGTTTTTTGATCGCCAAAAATGCGTTTCGGCGGAGATGGGCTATCGATTTCGGATGATATCGTGACGTATGTTGTCAATAAGGGTAAAAAATAACTTATATGAATTTTGAAAATTGTATTTATACTACTATAATTGAAACTACGTACTGAAATCGTTCTGTTCGTGTCTTTGATTTCTCGGAGCCACATGTGCGTCTAGTCGGCGATCGATTCCGACGACATCGTCGCTGTACCAGCATACTTTCATCGTCGATGGATGGTGTCTCGACGATCTGGCCGGGTGACAAGGGTTAAAGTTCAAAAATGGTATATATGTACCGGTAAAATGCTGGTTTGCTGCGGTATCTCGCCATAATGCGCGGTGCGGCAATTTGAATGCATTTCGATCCGGTTTCCAGCTGCGCTTCATTGACTTTCCATTAACGGACGCTTCGCATAACGATGCTTGACGCATGAGGTGTGCCGGCTGATTCCGGCGGTCTGCGCAAGTATCGCCGTTCGAATGAGAAAGCGGGTCGTGACGGCAAACGGTTCACGGTCACTGCGGAATCCATTCAGCCTGCGAGATCGCCGGCGATTCCGGCGCCCGCGTCGAGCGTGCCGATCATGATCCCGGCGAGGTCGTCACTGAAGGTGGCCGCGTGGCTTCGAACGGTCGTCAGGCGGATGGACCTGCCTGGCCGGACTCGATCCCTCTTCCGTGTCTCCTCCGGAGTGGGCGCTGGACGAACCGGCCTCCGCATCGATCCGGGGGGCTGGTTGAAATCCATGCGGACGTCGCGCACGAGCGAGTCGAGGATGCAGCCGAGCGAGGAGCGTCTGACGCTCGCCCTCGATAGCGGCGTCGAGGGGATCTGGGACTGTAACCTCGCCGACCGATCGATCTGGATCTCCGAGCGCTGGCTCGCCCGCCTCGGTTATACCGTCGACGCCATCGAGGCCAGGCAGCCGATGGATCACATCGTCCACGCCGAGGACCGCGAGCGCCTGACCCTCGCCATGATCGAGCACGTCAAGGGCCTCGCCTCCACCTACGAGTGCGAGCATCGCGTCGTCTGCGGCGACGGCACCTCGTTCTGGGTTCTCACCCGCGGGCGGGTCGTGGAATGGGACGGCACGGGCCGGGCCGTGCGCGCGGTCGGAACCCAGATCGATATCACCCACCGCCGGGAAGCCGAGGCCCGCGTCGCGTACCTGGCCCTGCACGACGACCTGACGAGCCTGCCCAATCGCCGCCTGCTTCGCCAGCGGCTCGACCGGGCGGTGATACGCGCTCGGGAAGGCCGGTCTTCCGCCGCGGTGCTCGCCTGCGACCTCGATGGTTTCAAGGCCGTCAACGATACGCTCGGCCATACCGGTGGCGACCGTCTCCTGCGCATCGTCGCCGATCGCCTGCTCGAAGCCGTGGGCTCCGGCGATACCGTGGCCCGGCTCGGGGGCGACGAGTTCGCCCTCGTGCTCGAAGGGCTCGGCGGTCCGCACGAGGTCGATGCGATCGCCAAGCACGTGATCGCGGTTCTCGGTGCCCCCATCGAGATCGACGGCATGATGGTCGAGATCGGTGTCGGCATCGGCGCCGCGATGGTGCCGGACGAGACCATCACCGCCGACGACCTGCTCCGACGGGCGGATATCGCGCTCAACGAGGCCAAGACGACGGGGCGTGACACGTATCGCCGGTTCGAGCCTGCTCTGGCCGCGCGCCATTCGGCGCGCCACCTCCTCACCTTCGACATGAAGGACGCGATCCGGCGGGGCGACTTCCACCTCGTCTACCAGCCGGTCATCGACCTGGCGGCTGAGACGGTCACGAGCTTCGAGGCGCTGATGCGCTGGCGTCACCCCGAACGGGGTCTCATCTCGCCCATGGAGTTCATTCCGGTGGCGGAGGAGACCGGGTTGATCGTGGCCCTCGGCGCCTGGGCCCTGGCCGAGGCGTGCCGCGAGGCGACGGCATGGCCCGACGAGATCCGCGTCGCCGTCAACGTCTCGACGGTACAGTTCCAGCACGATCTCGAGCGCTCGGTGTCGAGCGCCCTCGACGGGGCGGGCCTGTCGGCGGACCGGCTCAAGCTCGAAGTGACCGAGAGCGCGCTGATGCGGGACCCGGAGCGCGTCGTGGCGACCTTGCACCGCCTGCGGGCGCTGGGCGTCAGGATCGCCCTGGACGATTTCGGCACCGGCTACTCGTCGTTGAGCTACCTGCGGCGGTTTCCCTTCGACAAGATCAAGATCGACCGCACCTTCATCAAGGACATCGCCGAGCCTGATGCGGCGGCCATCGTGAGGGCGGTGGTGGGTCTCGGGGAGCGGCTTGGCATGAGCATCGTGGCCGAGGGTGTCGAGACGGCGGAACAGCTCGATCTCGTCAGGAGCGAGGGCTGCGACGAGGTCCAGGGGTTCCTGTTCAGCCGGCCGCTCCCCGCCAGCGAGGTCCAGGCGTTCCTGCGCTCCCGCCGCGCGAGCGCGGCGGCATAAACGGGATCAGGCCGCGCGCTTGTTCGCGGCCGGGCCGAAATGACCGATGTAACGGGCGGCGATGGCCGAGACCGGGAGGACCACGAACACGTCCGTGGTGCCGAACTGGTGGTCGATGACCGCGCCGTCGCCGAAAGTGGCGCCCACCCGCAGGTAGCCCTTGATCAGGGGCGGGAGCGACTGGAGCGCGGCCTTGGCATCCACCACCTCGCGCGGCAGACGGTCCATGGCCACGTGCCGTCCCGGCAGAGCCCTGGCGCACCAGGGCTCGGGCGCGCGGGCATGGTGGTGGAGGAAGCTGAGCGCCAGGGCGAGCCTGTCCGGGTCGGTCCCCTCCAGGCTGGCGCAGCCCAGCATCGCGTCGATGCGGTGGTGCTGGACATAGGCCCAGATCCCCGCCCAGAGCAGTTCCACCGTGCGCTTGGTCCGGTAGGGTTTCAGCACGCAGGACCGGCCGAGTTCGAGGAAGCGCTTGCCGGGATGCGCGGCGAGCAGGGGCGCGATGTCGTATTCGCCGGCGGTGTAGAAGCCGAAATTGCGGTCGGCCGCGTCCTGGCGCAGCAGGCGGTAGGTGCCCACCACCTTCGGCCTCGGGCGGCGGAAGGGTTTCGCCTCCGTCGCCGCATGGTCGATCACCAGGAGATGGTCGCAGACCGTGTCGTAATCGTCGATGTCCCGCCGGGACAGCAGGGACATGCCCGAGGCCACCGCCGACATCTCCTGGTAGAACACCCGGTAGCGCAGGCGCTGGGCGCGGCGGATCTCCGAGACGGTGGTGGCGAGGCGCACTTCGAGGTCGCCGATGCGGCCGAGCACCGGGTCGAGACCCGGAGCGGCCAGGGGCTTCTTCAGGCGCGGCTTGAACCGGATCGGCGTTCCGCCCGGCGGGATCAGGGACCGGCCACCGGCGCCGGGAAGGCTCGCGAAGCCCGGCAGGCCGGAGAAGCCGGCATGTCCCGCCTCGAGGCGCTTCTGCTTGAACCGGGCGAAGGGCGCGTGGACATGGGCCTCCCAGCCGTTGAGCCAGGCCGTGGACGCATCACGCGCGAAGTTCGGGACCATCGTCCATTCCGCTCTGCCGGACCCGCGAGGCCGGCTCCCGATGGAGCCTGGAGCCTCATATCCGCGAGGCCACATCATCACGAAGCCCGAACGCTTTTATGACAGGCTTTTGCGTGAATCCAGAGACGGTTAGTGTCACGCCAAAATGGTTCGCCGGCGACCTGTCCATGGGTAGCCGCCGAACCTTTCCCATTCTCCTCTTTTCCGGCTCAGGCAACGGGGAAGAGAGGGTAGCCGGACCGGTCTCAGACGAACTGGTTCAGGCCGGGGATCGAACCGACGATCGGCCCCATCACGTCCTCGCCGGCCTTCTCGCGGCCGAAGGCGAACAGTTCGGCGCCCAGCGGCTGCATCTGTCCCATGGGAACGCCGGCCGACATCAGCTTCTGGCCCAGCGCCATCACGCCCCCACCCATCATGCCGCCGAGCATGCCCATGAGGCCGCCGCCGCCCTCGCCCTCGTTCGCCTGGGCCGCCGCCGCGTCCGCACCGGGCATCGCCGCGAAGAGCTGGGCGACCTCGGTGGCCGGGCCTTCCTTCTGCAGGAAGGCGAGGATGTGGCCGATGGCCGTCTGCGCCGTCGCGGCGTCGAGCCCGGTCTTGGTGGTGACGCGGGCGATCAACTCTTCCATGTAACGATGCTCCAACGCATGAGTGTGCGTAGTCCATCTGGTCTGTCCGCGATGAAATCAAGCGCCAGGTGCGGTGCTGCTGGAAAATGCGTCCCCCGGGCGTCATAACCGCGGGGTCGCAGCGCTGGGCGCGACGCGAAGCGGTGGGATCAGGCGATCATGCAGAGCGACGGCACCATCCTCGTCGGCAAGAGCGGCACCAAGCCGGAGGCGCTCACCCTCAAGCTCGCCAACCGCCACGGCCTCGTGGCCGGCGCCACCGGCACCGGCAAAACGGTGACGCTCCAGGTTCTGGCGGAGGGGTTCTCCAATGCCGGCGTCCCGGTCTTCGCCGCCGACATCAAGGGCGACCTCTCGGGGCTGGCGGCGGCGGGCGAATCGAAGCCGGTCTTCGTCAAGCGCGCGGAAGAACTCGGGATCGCCTACGAGCCCGACCGTTTCCCCACCGTGTTCTGGGACCTGTTCGGGGCGCAAGGGCACCCGATCCGCTGCACGGTGATCGAGATGGGGCCGCTGCTGCTGGCCAGGCTGCTCGAGCTCAACGACACGCAGGAAGGCGTACTCAACATCGCCTTCCGCGTCGCGGACGACAACCAATGGCCGGTCCTCGACCTTAAGGACCTGCGCGCGCTGCTGCTTTACTGCACTGAGAACCTGAAGGAGATCTCGGCCAAGTACGGCAACGTCTCGGCCGCCTCCGTCGGGGCGATCCAGCGGCAATTGCTGATGCTGGAGAACCAGGGCGCGGACCAGTTCTTCGGCGAGCCGGCGCTCGACCTCAACGACTTCATGAAGCGGGACCGCGACGGGCGCGGCATCGTCAACATCCTGGCCGCCGACAAGCTGATGCAGCGGCCGCGCCTCTACGCCTCGTTCCTGCTCTGGATGCTGTCGGAACTGTTCGAGCAGCTGCCGGAGGTGGGAGACCTCGACAAGCCGAAGCTCGTCTTCTTCTTCGACGAGGCACATCTCCTGTTCGACGACGCGCCAAAAGCCCTCCTCGACGCGGTGGAGCAGGTGGTCCGCCTGATCCGCTCCAAGGGCGTGGGTGTCTATTTCGTGACGCAGAACCCCCTCGACCTGCCGGAATCGGTGCTCGGCCAGCTCGGCAACCGTGTCCAGCACGCGCTGCGCGCCTTCACGCCCCGCGACCAGCGGGCGGTGAAGGCCGCCGCCGACACGTTCCGGCAGAATCCCGGCTTCGACGTCGCCTCCGCCATCACTGAACTCGCCGTCGGCGAGGCTCTGGTGAGCTTCCTCGAGGCCAAGGGCACGCCCTCGATCGTGGAGCGCGCCCTCATCGCCCCGCCGCAGGGGCGGGTCGGCCCGCTCACCGAGGCGGAGCGCGCCGAGCTGATCGCGAAAAGCCCGCTGCGCGGCAAGTACGACGAGTCGGTGGACAACGAGAGCGCCTACGAGATCCTGGCCGCTCGCAAGGGGCTGGATTCCACTTCCGCCGAGGCGGCGCAGCAATCGGAAGGGGGCTTGAGCGGCATGCTCGGTGGGCTGCTGGGCGGAGTCCTTGGGTCCAAGCCCGCCGCCAAGGGCGGCCGCCGCCCGCCGCAGAGCCTGGCCGAACAGGTCATCGGCAACGCGGCCCGCTCGATGGCGCGGACGGTGGGCACGCAGGTGGGGAATGCGATCCTGCGAAATGTACTTGGCGGGTTGATGAAGCGGTAGAGGCGTCCGAGCTTCAAGTAAACTGAAAAACTTCCGATTCTGTTGGGATATTGCTTTGATCGTGACCATTAATGGACTTAATTTCGATAATGTCTGGCTCGTTGTATTGTCGGCGAATTCATTTTATTCTGAAAGTATGGAATAATTTTCCCTGGATTGATAATGCCGACCGGTGTTTCGCGAAAAAACTGAATTAACGCGATGTTGATGTATGTAATCCAAATCTATCGCCCTCTCTCGAGGGCTGCGGGTCATGCTTTGACGTCTCAAAATCATCTACAAGTTGGGTCTCGCCATCGGGTTTGTCTGTGCCGTCCTCGGTACCTGCGTCTGGTACACGACCGGACGCCTCGTCGAGATCGGTGGGGATTATGGACGGTTCATCGCCCATGAAGCGAAGGGGGCGGCCAATGCGCGGCGCGCCAACCGGTTCGTGTTCGAGATGAACCATGCCCTCTTCCGGGCCATCACCGAGCCGGATGCCGAGGCCAAGAAGCGTTATCTGGCGCAGATGGATCAGGCGTATCCCAGGCTCAAGCAACTGATGATCGACCTGCCGAAGGAGACGCCGGCTTTCGCGGCCCGCGTCCAGGCGATCGCCGCTCAGATCGACCGTCTGATCGCTGACAGTCTCAAGGTGCGTGCGCTGGTGGAGAAGGGTGAGGCCGCCCAGGCGCTCGACCTGATGCACGAGGCGGTCGATCCGAACTTCAAGGAAATCTACACCGCCTGCGGCGTGCTCTCCAGCGATGTCACCAGCTATATGGATACTGGCGCCGCCTCCCTGGCGTCGCTGACCGAGTCGACCCGGTCCGCCGCTTTGGCGGCGAGTGGGCTCGGCATCGTGCTGAGCCTGGTCTGCGCGGGACTGATCTCGATCTTCGGCATCACCCGGCCCATGGGCAACCTCGTCGCCGTGCTTCAGCGCATGGCCGGAGGCGCCACCGATATCCGCATCTCCGAGGCCGCGCGCGGTGACGAGATCGGCGCGATCGGCAGGGCCGTTGACGGGATCCGGACCATGGTCGCCGCCAGGGCCGCCGAGCAGACGGAGATCACGCGCATCGCCGACGAGGCCGCGGCCACCGAGCGCCGCCGCGGGATGATCGAACTCGCCGATGGTTTCGAACTGGCGGTGGGTGGAATCGTCGGCATGGTCTCGTCGTCCGCGACAGAACTGCAGGCCACCGCCTCCACCATGACGGCCACCGCCCATGAAACGGCCAGCCAGTCGACGACGGTCGCGGCGGCGGCCGAGCAGACCGCGACCAATGTCGGCACGGTTGCGGCGGCGGCGGAGGAGCTCGGTTCCTCCGTCCAGGAGATCAGCCGCCAGGTCGCGGGCTCCGCGACCCTCGCCCTCACGGCGGTCGGCGAGGCGGACCAGACCGCCCGCCTCGTGAACGAACTGAGCCGGGCGGCCAGCCGGATCGGCGACGTGGTGAGCCTGATCTCGACCATCGCTGGGCAGACCAACCTCCTCGCCCTGAACGCGACGATCGAGGCCGCGCGGGCCGGCGAAGCGGGTCGCGGCTTCGCGGTGGTCGCCACGGAGGTGAAGGAACTCGCCAGCCAGACGGCACGGGCGACCGAGGAGATCTCCAGCCAGATCACACGGATCCAGGGAGCGACCGGCGATGCGGTTCATGCCATCGGTGGAATCTCGACCCGCATCCGCGAGATCAACGCGGTGGCCGCCACGATTGCCGCGGCCGTCGAGGAACAAGGCGCGGCGACGCAGGAGATCGTTCGGACCGTCGCCCAGGCGGCCGTGGGCACCAACGAGGTGACGAGCAACATCTCCGGAGTGGCGGGCGCCGCTGAGGAGACCGGAGCGGCCGCCTCCCAGGTACTGTCGTCGGCCTCCGAGCTGTCGCGCCAGTCCGAACACCTGAGAGCCGAGGTCGGCCGGTTCCTGGCCAACGTGCGCGCCGCCTGAGCGGCGCTCGACGCAAAGGCCCGTCCATTCATTGACAGGCGGGCGAAACCCGACTAGCTGACATCCGCAACGCGCGGCTTCCTCGACGAAGTCCGCGCGTTTCGCGTTCGCAGCATCGCTCGAATCGGTGTCGCGGATGACCTGAACAAGAAGACGGTCCAGGCTCGCAAGGCTGGAGGCCGGCAGAGAACACGAAGAGAGAACGATGTTCGCAGTCATCAAGACGGGCGGCAAGCAGTATCGCGTTGCCGCCAACGACACCATCACGATCGCCACCGTCGAGGGCGAGCCCGGCTCCGCCGTGACCTTCGGCGAAGTCCTCCTGTTCGCGGACGACGCGGGCGCCACCCAGGTCGGCGCGCCGCTCCTGTCGGGCATCAGCGTCGCCGGCGAGATCGTCAGCCACGGCCGCGACGCGAAGGTCATCGCCTTCAAGAAGCGCCGCCGTCAGAACTCGCGCCGCAAGCGCGGTCATCGCCAGCACCACACCGTGGTGCGCATCACCGGCATCAGCGCCTGACGTTCTGATCGAGACATTCGGAGTCAACCACAATGGCCCATAAAAAAGCAGGCGGCTCGTCCCGCAACGGCCGTGATTCGGCCGGTCAGCGCCTCGGCGTGAAGAAGTTCGGTGCCGAAGCCGTCATCGCCGGCAACATCATCGTCCGTCAGCGCGGCACCAAGTTCCACCCCGGCGTCAATGTCGGCATCGGCACGGACCACACCCTGTTCGCCAAGGCGGACGGACGCGTGCTGTTCCAGGTGAAGCGCGGCCGCGCCTTCGTCGCTGTCGTGCCGCACCAGGAAGCCGCGGAGTAATCCACGGCCTCCCACCGCGAGGCGGCGCCCGCACCGGGCATCCCGTCATCGACGATCGTCGGACATCGAAGGGAGGATGGTGCGCCATCCTCCCTTTCGTCGTCTGCGCGGGTCTCCGTCGTCCGGACGGTGTCGCCCTCGGAAGCGGAGCCGCGATGACGCAACGCACGCTCGTTCTGGCGGCCCTCGCCGCGACCGGTTCGGTCGCGGTCGCCCTCGTGCTTCTGGGTGGCGGAGGGGAGCCTCCCGCGACCCCGGTCGCGGACATTCAAAGACCGTCGCCACGGAGCCCGACGCTCTACTGCGAATTCTACAACTTCGTCGGGCGAAGCCCCAAGGTCGGCTTCACCTTTGCGATCTCCGACCAGGACGAGCGGCCGGTCTTCGCCCAGGTGAGCCAGTTCGAGATGGACGGGACACGGGCCGAGTTCGGCTCCGATGCCCGCCCGATCTGGGCCTTCGACGACGCGCAGGTACCGGCGACCCTCACCTCGCCGGATGGCGCCATCGTCATCAATCTCTACGCCTACGACCGGACGAAGTCGGGTGGGGCGTGGTTCGAGGCGGGCCTGCGCAGCGTGCAGTACCTGAACCTCGACGGGAAGTGCCGACAAGGCGCAGCCTGAACCCGAACCCGCATGTGATTCGCCAAGGTCCGGAGCCGGCAGGCCCCGCGCTCGGCGAATGAACGACAGAGACGAGAACACCCGTGAAATTCCTCGACGAAGCCAAGGTCTATGTGCGCTCCGGTGACGGCGGCGCCGGCTGCGTCGCGTTCCGGCGCGAAAAGTTCATCGAGTTCGGCGGCCCCAACGGCGGCGATGGCGGCCGGGGCGGCGATGTCTGGGTCGAGTGCGTCGACGGCCTCAACACGCTGATCGACTACCGCTACCAGCAGCACTTCAAGGCCAAGAAGGGCGAGCACGGCATGGGCTCGAACCGCCACGGCGCCAATGGGGCGGACGTGGTGCTGAAGGTGCCCGCCGGCACCGAGATCATCGCCGAGGACGGCGAGACCCTGATCGCCGACATGACCCATGTCGGCCAGCGCGTGCGTTTGGCCAAGGGCGGCAATGGCGGCTTCGGCAACGCCTATTTCACCACCTCGACGAACCGCGCCCCGAAACACGCCAATCCGGGCCTCGAAGGCCATGAGCAATGGATCTGGCTGCGCCTGAAGCTCATCGCCGATGCCGGCCTCGTCGGCCTGCCCAATGCCGGCAAGTCCACCTTCCTCGCCACGGTGACGGCGGCGAGGCCCAAGATCGCCGATTATCCCTTCACCACCCTGCATCCGGGGCTCGGCGTGGTCCGCTCGGACGAGCGCGAATTCGTGCTCGCCGACATTCCCGGCCTGATCGAGGGCGCCCATGACGGCGTCGGCCTCGGCGACAAGTTCCTCGCCCATGTGGAGCGCTGCCGCGTGCTGCTCCACCTCGTGGAGGCGACGAGCGAGCATGCCGGCAAGACCTACAAGCTGGTGCGCAAGGAACTGGAGGCCTACGGCAACGGTCTTGCCGACAAGCACGAGATCGTCGCCCTGTCGAAATCCGACGCCGTCGATCCCGACACGCTGAAGGAACAGGTGGCGCGTCTGAAGCGGGCTTCCAAGGCGAAGCCGCTGATCCTGTCCTCGGCCACTGGGCTGGGCGTGCAGGACGCCCTGCGCGCGATCACCCGGGAGATGATGGAAGCCAAGGCGGCCGAGGCCGAGGCACAGCCGGTGGAGGCTTGGCAGCCCTAATTCCCTAGAGTGCGCGTGGTTGAGGCACGCTGTCGACGTTGACGCTGTGCCGCCACTAGCCGCTCCATCCTCTTCAGGTCAGTGGAGCCGATACGAAAAGCGCAATCAACCCAGGTATCTACCACGCGGTGCATGCTATCTAAGTCTATCCGCATTGAGAGCCTGCGAGCCTCCATCATCGACGCGAGGCCATTAAACTTCTCGCCATAGAGGTCGACGAAGGCACGGACCTTTCGAATGCCTTCGCCTTTCGAAACCACGTAATCCACCGCACCCATGTCATACATCGTGTGGGCGGTGTGTGAACCGGCTTTCAGAACCATATCTTCGGTACGTCGCATGCCGATACGCTCCGCGATGTAGGAATATGCGCCCATACCGGGAAACATATTGAACTTCATCTCGGGCAGTCCGAAGCGGGATTGCTCCTCTGCGAAAAGGAAGTTGCAAGAACGCGCGGATTCGAACCCGCCGCCGAGGGCCTGGCCCTGTACGAGGCACATGGTCACCACCGAGAGCCCAAGCCCCGTATGGCTGATATAACCCGAGTGGATGCACTCGTTGCCGTAATCGCGAAGGGTTTCATGGTCTCCTTCTCTGATGCATCGGACAAAGAGGTCGAGGTCGCCACCCAGGCACCAGATCCCTGGCTCACCCGAGGTGTGGAGAAGGAAGCGCACCGGTCTAGCTTCGAATGGGATGCCCACCATAAAGTCCGCCAAGCCATCGCAGAGCGCCCTGTAATCTCGGAGAAGTTGGAGCGAGAAGCATGGGCGGTCACGGAACATCAGGGTCGTGATGAGAAGTCGGCGCTTGTGATCGTATGCGATGCCGATCTCCGTGAGTCGGCCACGCAATGTATCCATGAAATCCTCAAAATCGACCGCGGGAGAGGCGATTCTAGGATGCACGTTCACAGCAGTACCAACCTGAGGCATGATTGATCGAAGGCGATGCCGTAAGAAGCACTCCTCCAGGGCGAACATTATCGCGCATGCAATCTTAACGGGATGTGGTTCAAGGAGATCGTGTTTCGACGCATCCCCAGAATGGTGGCGTGCCCTGGCGAGGACGGCTTAGCGATCGCTTCCTCTCGCTACACTGCGAAAAGGACAGTGCTTCTTATCCCTTCTGAGCCCAGCAGAATTACTCCGCGATCCGCCCACAAGCGGCGAAGGTCTAACCCCGGTCTCAGCCTGCGGCGAGGGCGGTGCTCCGTTCGGTCCATGGGTACGTTTTCACTCCCGCAACGTTTACCCCCTATTCAAGACGGGGGAACGGGCTTGCATACGTAGCAGACCGAGACATGCGCCACTTGCCCGACCTTCGTGGACCGGACCCATGCGCTGCCGCTGCTGTTCAACGGCGAGGACTTCGTTCACACGGATATCGCGTTCGCCTACACCCCCGTGCCATGACCTCTTCTCCCCAGACCGCCCCGTCCCAGATCCCCTCCCTTCAGGATTTCCGCCGCGTCGTCATCAAGGTCGGCTCGGCGCTGCTCGTCGACCGCGCGCGCGGTCGCCTGCGCCATGCCTGGCTGGCGGCGCTCGCCGAGGACATTGCCGATCTGCATGCGCGGGGCGTCGACGTTCTCGTCGTCTCGTCCGGGGCCATCGCCCTGGGGCGGACGGTGCTCGGCTACGCGCCAGGCACGCTCCGGCTGGAGGAGAGCCAGGCCGCCGCCGCCGTGGGGCAGATCGCGCTCGCGCGCTACTGGGCCGAGGCGCTCGGCCATCACGGCATCGCGGCGGGCCAGATCCTGGTGACGCCGCAGGACACCGAGGAGCGCCGCCGCTACCTCAATGCCCGCGCCACCGTGCTGAAGCTCCTCGAAGTCCGTGCCGTGCCGGTGGTCAACGAGAACGACACGGTGGCCACCAGCGAGATCCGCTACGGCGACAACGACCGTCTCGCCGCCCGCGTCGCCACCATGATCGGGGCCGACGTCCTGGTGCTGTTCTCCGATATCGACGGCCTCTACACGGCGCCCCCCGCCAGTGACCCGAACGCGCGTCATCTGCCCCTCATCGAGCGGATCACGCCCGAGATCGAGGCCATGGCGGGCGGGCCGGCCTCGGAACTGTCGCGGGGCGGCATGCGCACCAAGGTCGAGGCGGGTAAGATCGCCGCGAGCGGCGGCACCCACATGATCATCGCCGACGGGCGCGAGAAGAACCCCCTGCGCACCATCCTGCAGGGGGGGCGCTGCACCTGGTTCCTGTCCGGCTCGAACCCCGTCGCCGCGCGCAAGGCCTGGATCGCCGGCTCGCTCGAGCCGCGCGGTATCCTCGTGGTCGATGCCGGAGCGGCCCGCGCACTGCAGGGTGGCGCGAGTTTGCTGCCGGTCGGCGTCACCGGATTGTCGGGAAATTTCGGGCGGGGGGATGCCGTGATCATCCGGGACGTGCAGGGCCGCACCCTGGGGCGCGGCCTCGTGGCTTATGACAGTGCACAGGCGGCACAGATCATCGGTCGCCCGAGTCGGGAGATTGCGGAATTGCTCACTCATCCCGGTCGCGCTGAAATGGTGCATCGCGATGACCTGGCGATGGTCGGAGAATAGGCTCGACTATTAAGCAATGTGCTTGTTTTGCCGCCTCGACGCATGGCATGAGGGCACAATCGATATGCTGCCATCGCCTTGAACGGTGAGCTGCGAGGAAACAGACCGTGCCCGTTCTGAACCTGAGATCCGATTTCACCGCCGCCCCCGATCTTACCGAGCAGATGCAGGAGATCGGCCACCGCGCCCGCGCGGCCGCCCGCAAGATCGCTCAGGCCTCGGCCCAGGCGAAGGATGTCGCCCTGCGCCAGGTGGCCGAGTGCCTGAGGGCGAGCCGGGAGGCGATCCTGGCCGAGAACGCCCGCGACGTCGCCGCCGCCAAGGCGAGCGGACAGACCCAGGCGCTGATCGACCGTCTCACCCTCGACGAGGGCCGGCTCGCCGCCATGGCCGATGCGGTGGCCAAGATCGGCGCGCTGCCCGACCCCGTCGGTCGCCAGCTCGCGGCGTTCGAGCGCCCGAACGGGCTGCTGATCGAGCGGATCGCCGTGCC
Organism: Methylobacterium bullatum; assembly: GCF_014845095.1. Lineage (GTDB taxonomy): Bacteria > Pseudomonadota > Alphaproteobacteria > Rhizobiales > Beijerinckiaceae > Methylobacterium > Methylobacterium bullatum. The sequence continues at coordinate 49,776 of NZ_NKUG01000043.1, forward strand.
GCTCGGCGTCGTCGGCGTCATCTTCGAGAGCCGTCCCAACGTCACCGCCGATGCGGGGGCCCTGTGCCTCAAGGCCGGCAATGCCGCTATCCTGCGCGCCGGGTCGGACAGCCACCGCACCGCCATGGCCATCGCGCGTGCCATGCGGGAGGGGCTGGAGGCCGCCGGTCTGCCGGCGGACGCGGTGCAGATCGTCCCCACCCGTGACCGCGCGGCGGTGGGCGCCATGCTGTCGGGCCTCGACGGCTGCATCGACGTCATCGTGCCCCGTGGCGGGCGCGGCCTCGTGGAGCGGGTCCAGTCCGAGGCCAAGGTCCCGGTCTTCGCCCATCTCGACGGCATCTGCCACGTCTACGTGGCCGCCGGCGCGGATCTCGACATGGCGCGCACGCTGGTGATCAACAGCAAGATGCGCCGCACCGGCATCTGTGGCGCCGCCGAGACCCTGCTCGTCGATGCCGCCGTGGCGGAGACCCACCTCGCCCCCCTGGTCACGGCGCTGATCGAGGCCGGTTGCAGCGTCCGCGGCGATGAGGCGACGCAGGCGGTGGATGCGCGGGTCACCGCCGCCACCGAGATCGACTGGCGCACCGAGTATCTCGACGCCATTATCGCCGTGAAGGTGGTGGACGGGCTCGACGCGGCGATCGCCCATATCGAGGCCAACGGCTCGCACCATACCGACGCCATCGTCACGGCCGATGCCGCCGAGGCGACGCGCTTCCTCGCGGAAGTCGATTCGGCCATCGTCACCCACAATGCCTCGACGCAATTCGCCGATGGCGGCGAATTCGGCTTCGGCGCCGAGATCGGCATCGCCACCGGGCGCATGCATGCGCGCGGTCCCGTGGGCGTGGAGCAGCTGACGACCTTCAAGTACCGGGTCCATGGCCGCGGGCAGACGCGTCCTTGATGCGGCCTGCCTGATGCGGCTCGCCGGCTCCACCCGTGCGGCTTGAGGCGGAGGGGCTCGTCCGGCTGCCTCCCGCCGTGCCCGGCCTGCGGATCGGCCTTTATGGCGGGTCCTTCAATCCGGCCCATCTCGGCCATCGCCACGTGAGCCTCGTGGCGCTGAAACGGCTGCGGCTCGACCGCATCTGGTGGATGGTCACCCCCGGCAACCCGCTCAAGGACCGCACGGCTCTCGCTCCCCTCGAGACGCGGATCGCGGTGGCATCCGCCGTCGCCGACCATCCGCGTATCGCCATCACCGGTTTCGAGACGCAGATCGGCGCCCGCTACACCCGCCAGAGCCTGGCCTACCTCCAGGCCCGCCGCCCCGCCGTGCGCTTCGTCTGGATCATGGGGGCCGACTCTCTCGCGGCATTTCACCGCTGGCGCGATTTTCGTGCTATCGCCGCCACGATGCCGATTGCCATCATCGATAGGCCGGGCTTCACCCTGACGGCGCCGAGCGCCCGAGGGGCGCAGGCGATGGGACGATGGCGCATCGACGAATCGGATGCGGGGCTCCTCGCCGATCTCGAACCCCCGGCCTGGGTGTTTCTCCATGGCCCGCGCTCGACCCTGTCGTCCACGGCCCTCCGGGCCGGACGATGACGAGCGCGTCGCGACTCTTGAAAACGGAGAGTGATCGTTCCACTCTCTCCAGACTATAGATTGTTCAGGTAAAATGACCGCCGTCACTTCGGGAATCGAGACACTGACCGATTCGCACCCTTCCGGGACCACAGGTTCCGACCACGCCACCGATCAGCGCATCGGCGATCTCAAGGCGCTCGCGCTCGATTGTCTCGAAGACATGAAGGCCGAGGAAACCATCGAGATCGATCTCGCCGGTCGGACCTCGCTCGCCGACACGATGATCATCACCTCCGGCCGCTCGCAGCGCCATGTCAGCGCCATCGCCGACCGGATCCTGCAGGAAATGAAGTCCAAGGGCTTCGGAACGGCCCGTGTCGAGGGCTTGCCCGCCTGCGATTGGGTGCTGATCGATACGGGCGACATCATCGTCCATATCTTCCGCCCGGAAGTCCGCGGCTTCTACAATCTCGAGAAGATGTGGGGCGCCGATCGTCCCACCACCGACCTCATGGCCGGCTGAGCACCGGCCCGATGGCGCGGGGCGCCTGACGCGTGCGTCTGCTCGTGACGGCGGTGGGGCGCCTCAAGCCCGGTCCCGAGCGGGATCTGGCTTCGCGCTATCGTGAACGGGCGGTCCAGCTCGGTCGCGGGTTGGGTCTCACCGCCTGCGACGTCGTCGAGATTCCGGAGAGCCGGGCCCGGCGCCCCGTCGACCGCAGCGTGGAGGAGGGGGCAACGATCCTGTCCCATGCCCCGGCGGCGTCGAGCGTGCTGCTGGTCTATGACGAGCGCGGGCGCTCCGACTGGACCAGCGAGCGCATCGCCGAGCGGATCGCGTCCTGGCGCGACGCGGCCACGGCGACCTTGGTCGTCGCCATCGGCGGCGCCGACGGGCTGGCGCCTGCGGTGCGCACGCGCGCCGACCTCTCTCTCGCATTCGGGGCGGCCACCCTGCCTCACGGCCTTGTGCGCGTGCTGGCCCTGGAGCAGGTGTACAGAACGCTGACGATCCTTGCGGGACATCCCTATCACCGGGGCGACATCGACGCATGAGGGGCGGATACGCGCGGCGCGGGCCTGACGGCGGAGCGATCCGCATCGCTGCCTTGGCGGCGATGGCGTTGCTGGCGCTCGGTCGTGCCCAGGCCCAGGACAGCGCGAAACAACAGGACGCGCCGAAACCGCAGGATGCCGCCGCCGCCGACGCGGTGCAGCGCGCCATCGACGAGAAGGCCCGCCGCGCCGAGAACCTGAAGCGGATCGAGGAGCAGCTTGCCGCCTCCACCGGCGCGCGGGCCAAGCTCGAGGCGGAGATCGCCTCGGTCGCCGGAGACCGGGCCAAGCTGAATGCCGCCCTCCTCGATGCCACACGCCAGGCCCAGGCGACGGAGGACCGGATGAGCCGGCTGGAGGAGCGCCTGAAGACGCTCACCGCCAGCGAATCCGGCATCCGCCGCTCCCTGGAAGCCCGCCGGGGCGTCATCGCCGAAATCCTCGCCGCCCTGCAGCGCATGGGCCGGAGGCCGCCCCCGGCCGTGCTGGTCCAGCCGGAGGACGTGCTCGCCGTGATCCGCACCTCGATGCTGCTCGGGGCCGTGGTGCCCGAACTGCGCGGCGAGGCCGAGACCCTGGCCGCCGACCTCACCGAGATGGTGCGGCTGAAGGGGCTCATCGCCGCCGATCGCGAGGGCCTGCAGAACGACCTCACCGGCTGGGCCAGGGAGCAGCAGCGGATCAACGCCCTCATCTCGGCCCGCCGCACCCGCCTCGCCGAGGTGGAGAGCGGGCTTGTCACCGAGCGCGCGCGCACGGCCGAGCTCGGCGTCCAGGCGAAAAGCCTGAAGGAGCTCCTCGACCGGATGGAGAACGAGGTCGCCTCGGCCCGCCGGGCGGCGGAGGAGGCCCGCGCCGCCGAGACGAAGGAGGCGCGGGCGACCCAGGAGCGCTTCGCGGCGGCCGGCACGCGCGATCCCGCGCGGCTCGCCCCCAAGATTCGCTTCGTCGACACCCGCGGCGAGGTGCCCAAGCCCGTGAGCGGCGCCACCCTGCGCGGCTTCAACCAGCCCGACGGCAATGGCGGAACGACCCGCGGCATATCGCTCGCGACCCGCCCGAAGGCGGTGGTCTCGTCTCCGTCCGATGGGTGGGTGTCGTTCGCCGGGCAGTTTCGCTCGTATGGACGACTCTTGATCATCAATGCCGGCGATGGCTACTATCTGCTGCTGGCCGGTATGGATCAGATCAGCGTCGAGGTCGGACAGTTCGTGCTTGCGGGGGAACCGGTGGCGGCCATGGGTGAGGGCGGCCAGGGCACCGCTCCGGGCGACCGTGACGGGCCGGTTCTATACGTCGAGTTCAGGAAAGACGGCGGCTCCATCGATCCGGAGCCGTGGTGGGCGAAGAGCCCCAGCGAGAAGGTTCGCGGATAATGCGCAAGATTTCCCTAGTCCTGGCCGGCGCGTTTCTTGGCGTCGGTTCCTCCCTCCTCGCGACCCAGACGCATCTGCTCTCCGGGACCAGCGCGGTGGCGGCCTCCGCGGAGACCTATCGCCAACTCAGCCTGTTCGGCGACGTGTTCGAGAAGGTGCGGACCGACTATGTCGAGAAGCCCGACGAGGCCAAGCTGATCGAGGCGGCCGTCAACGGCATGCTCACCTCGCTGGACCCGCATTCGAGCTACATGGACTCGAAGAGCTTCCGTGACATGCAGGTGCAGACCAAGGGCGAGTTCGGCGGCCTCGGCATCGAGGTCACGATGGAGGACGGCCTGATCAAGGTGGTCAGCCCCATCGACGACACCCCCGCCTCCAAGGCCGGCATCCTCACCAACGACATCATCACGCAGATCGACGAGGACCAGGTCCAGGGGCTCACCCTGAACCAGGCCGTCGACAAGATGCGCGGTCCGGTGAACTCGCCGGTGAAGCTCAAGATCTCCCGCAAGGAGTCCAAGGATCCCATCGACGTCGTGCTCAACCGCGACGTCATCAAGATCAAGCCGGTGCGCTCGCGGGCCGAGGGCGGCGATGTCGGCTACATTCGCCTGACGCAGTTCACCGAGCAGACCTATGACGGCCTGCGCAACGCCATCGACAAGCTCTCCACGGAAGTGGGCCAGGACAAGCTGAAGGGCTACGTCCTCGACCTGCGCAACAATCCGGGCGGCCTCCTCGATCAGGCCGTGTCGGTCTCCGACGCGTTCCTCGACCGGGGCGAGATCGTCTCCACCCGAGGCCGCAACCCGGACGAGACCCAGCGCTTCTCGGCCAAGTCCGGCGACCTCACCAAGGGCAAGCCCATCGTCGTGTTGGTGAATGGCGGCTCGGCCTCGGCCTCGGAGATCGTGGCCGGCGCCCTGCAGGATCACAAGCGCGCCACGGTGCTCGGCACGCGCTCCTTCGGCAAGGGCTCGGTCCAGTCGATCATCCCGCTGGGCGGCAGCGGCGCCCTGCGCCTCACCACGGCGCGCTACTACACGCCGTCGGGCCGCTCCATCCAGGCCAAGGGCATCGAGCCGGACCAGGAGGTCCTGCAGGAGATCCCGGACGAGCTGAAGGGCAAGGACGAGACCAAGGGCGAGGCCGGCCTGAAGGGTCACCTCAAGCAGAAGGATGTCGAGGAGCGCGGCGGTTCGTCGGCTTACGTCCCGCCGGACCCGGCCAAGGACAAGCAGCTCATCGCCGCCGTCGACTTCATCCGCGGCATCCAGAAGGGCGCGGCCAACACGCCGAAGGCCGCCGTTCCGAACTGACGATCCCGGCACTGTCCTGAAACGCGACTCGTGTCGCTGGATTTAAACAAACATTAACCAGCGCGGCCCGCAATGTCGGTGAGAACCGACTCTGCGGGCCGCTTCGTTTCTCGCATCGTGCGCGCCCAGCATCCGTCGGTCGCGAGCCTTCAGGGAAACGGCTGACCGTGGCCACCGACGACATCCTGACCCGTCCGCTGGGGACCAAGAGTGCTGCGGCGTCCCGCACGCTCGGCCAGCGGTTGCGCGGCGTCTCGATGCCCCGGATGAGCCCGGCGGCAGTGGTCGCAATGGCGGTGGCGGGCCTCGCCATCGGCCTCACCATCCTGGCGATGGTTGGCGACCCCCAGGGCGGCGAGCCGTCCGCCGTCGCGACGATCACCCTGCGCGAACCGGCCGCTCCTCCTCCCGTGGCGAAAGCCCCCGAGCCCCCGCCATCGGCCCCGCGCTCGGCCGGCGAGGTCGAGACGGCATCGGGCGTCCGTGTGGTGCGGCCCGCCGGCACGGACGCCCCCACCGAGGCGGTGATCATCCGCGTGCCCGACAGCGAACCCGTGCGCCTCGTCGGTCCCGATCCCCGGCTGATGGAACGAGGCCGTCACGGCAACGTGCCGAAGATCGGCGACGGTCGCCGCCGGCCCCTCGACGTCTATGCCCGCCCCGATTCCGGTGCGGGGGCGCCGGGCGCGCGCATCGCCATTCTCGTCACCGGCCTCGGCGTCGGGCAGGCCGCCACGGCGGGCGCCATCGCCAAGCTGCCGCCCGCGATCAGCCTCGCCTTCTCGCCCTATGGCGGCGACCTCGAACGCAGCGTCGCCCGCGCCCGCGATTTCGGCCACGAGATCCTGGTCCAGGCGCCGATGGAGCCGTTCGACTATCCCGACAGCGATCCCGGCCCGCAGACCATGCTGACGAGTTCGCGTGCCCCTGAGAATCTCGACCGGCTGTCCTGGGTGATGAGCCGGTTCGGGGGCTATGTCGGCCTCGTGAACTTCATGGGAGCCAAGCTCGAGGGCGATGCGGCCGCCTTCGAACCGGTGCTGCGCGAGATCGGCACCAGGGGGCTGGGCTTCGTGGATGACGGCACCTCGTCGCGCTCCCTGGCGACGTCTCTCGGCGGCAAGCTGAAGATTCCCGTCGCCCGCGCCGAGATCGTCCTCGACGCCATGCCCCAGGCCGAGGCGATCGACCGCGAACTCGCCCGGCTCGAAGCCCAGGCCAAAGCCAATGGGTTCGCGCTGGCCTCGGCCGGGGCGATGCCCATGACGATCGAGCGGATCGCCCGCTGGTCGCGCGACCTCGAAACCCGTGGCATCCGCCTCGTCCCCGTCAGCACCGCCCTGCGAGGGACGCCGCCCGCGCGCCTGTCGAGCGCGGGGCAGTGAGTTGGGCGGCGGCTGAGTTATTCGGCTGAGCTGAGCGACCGCGTGCGGTCCGGGCGTGAGCATCCCCTCGCCCCGCCTGCGGGGAGAGGGACGCGTCTCCCTCTCGTCGGGGAACGCGTCGAGGCGGTAGCCGAAGGTGAGGGGGCTCGTCCGGGGTGAGGCTCATTCGGAACCGCCCCCTCACCCTCGCTCCGCTCATCACAGGCACGACAAGGTGCCTGTGATCCTCTCCCCGCGCGCGGGGAGAGGGGAACCCGCTCATCCGTATGCGCTCTAGCGCTGCGCCAGAGTCTCTATGATGGCCGGCGGGGTCGGGGCCGGCATTTGTCCGGTGAGAGAGGCCGAGAGGATCGTCGGCAGGGTCTGATCGTAGCGCGTGACGAGGGCGGCGAAGCGCGACGGCGCCTGCTCGTAGGCCGGCTTGAACCCGCGCACCCGCATGAGCGCGGGAACCGAGGCCGCCACCATCCAGCGCGACCAGACCGCCTCGGCGACGAGAATCGGGCGGCGCTGGGCCGGGATCACGATCACGTCCTGGCCGGCATAGGCCAGGGCCTCGGGCCGGCTCACATCGCCGAGGGAGACGCCCTTGGCGGAGAGGGCGGCCCAGAACGGATGCTGCGCGCCGTCGGAATAGGTGGTGCGCACGGCGGCACTCCCTTCCTCCACGAGGCTCGCGATGCGCGCCTCCTCCTGCACCCGGCGCGCCGTCACCAGGGATTCGAGGGCAGGGTCCTTGTAGGGGAGGAAGGCGTAGCGGCCGGCGGTGACGGTGACGTTGGGCTCCTCACCCGTCGCCTCGAACCGGTCCGAGCCTTCCTTGAGCTGGCGCCAGAAGGCGATGTTCGGGTCCGTCCGGTAGCGGGCCATGTTCGCCGCATTCATCCGGAACGGGTAGGACTGGAACTGGAACGCCGCCTGACCGCCGGCGAAGGCGTCGCGGGCGATGGCGTAGATCTCGCCGACCACCTGATCGGTCATGGCGAAACACCCCATGGACGAGCAGACGCCATGGACCATCACGGCCGAGCCGGTGGAGCCCTGCGCACGGTCGTAGGCGTTGGGATAGCCCACATCGAAGGAGAGGTAGTAGCTCGAATTCGGGTTCATCTGGCGCTGGGGCACCGTGTAGAACCCCTCCGGCGTCTGCCGGTCGCCGGTCTTGCGCTTGGGGCCGAGCTGGCCCGACCAGCGGCAGATCGGGAAGGTCTTGATATGGACGAAGCGCCCGCCGGCGGCCTTCTTCCAGACCTCGATCTCGGATTCCTTCTTGTAGGCCCTGAACAGGACCGGCGCCGAGGCGCTGGTGCCCTTCTGGCTCATCAGCGCGAGGGTCGCCGCCGGGATCGGCGCGGTGGCCTTGGCCGATTGCGCCCGTGCGAGGCTGGGCGCGGCGAGCGCCAGGGCGAACAGGAAAACCCAGGCGACGGCGCGGCGCTGTACGACTGGCGAGGGTAGAACGACCATGCCCGGCCCTGGAGAGGGATGCACCGACTGACCGCCGGCACCGTGCAACAGGGTGCACGAATCCCTGCTTATCCCATCCCAATGGGGCGGCAATAGGGGTGGGGGCGTGGTCCGTTGCGTTGTCCCCGCCCCGTCAGGCGGCCAGCACCGTGTTGCGCTCCACATGCAGCACCGCGCCGAAGGGATCGTTCGCGTCGAGGGTGTCGGCACTCGGCAGGCAGACGATGAGGCCGCGACCGGCCCTCGCCGCGCGCAGGCTGGTGAGGCGCTCCCGGATCTCGGCGGACTTGCCGTCGTCGAGGGCGATGGCGACGACGACGATGTCCGGCTTGCGCACGAGGCAGCGGGCGAGGTCGATGCCGATGCGCTCGCGCGAGCCGATGGCGTTCTCCCCGAGGCTCGCCCCGCCGCCGCCCATGCCCGGCTCCACACGGCTTGCGAGGCCGAGCCGGTAGACGGCGGATTCGAGGTGCTGCTGGACGAGGACGCGGCGCACCAGCGCCCGCACGCGCTGTTCGGCCCCCGCCTCCTCGCCGTTGATGCGGCCGAACAGCAGGTTCTCCTCCAGGCTGGCGGCCGGGTTGAGCCGAGTGGGATCGTAGAACTCGACGCTCGCGCGCAGGCTCTGCGGCATCAGCCGGGCGAAGGAATGGCGCGCGGCGACGATGCGGTCCTCGAAGGCGGCGTCGATGAGGCCGAACCGGTGCCGGGTCTCGCTGTAGCGGAGCGCCAGCCCGATCAGGCGCTTGCGGTCGCGCTGTCCCGCCGGCCCCCGGCGCCAGCCCTTCGCCTCCGGCTGACGGCTGACGAGATCCTCGAAGAATCCGCGCTCGGCCGCCGGGAACAGCGAGAACGCATCGAAGAGGGGGTGATCGTCCGGAAGGTCGGCGAAGATCTCGATGGTGCTGCGCGCCACCTGCAGCCCGATCTCGGTGAAGGGCCGGGTCAGGTCCTCGGCCTCCAGCACCGCGCGCAGGTAGGGATGGGCGGCGATATGGCTGCCGGAGAAGGCGGAGCCCACGGCCTCGCCGAACAGGATGTTCTCGCCCACCGTCGCCTGATGGTTGTAGCGGGCGGGATCGAACGGCTCCACCAGCCGCGCCGCCTTGTCCGCCACCAGGGCCTCGCGCACGGCGTGTCGGGCGGCGACGATCGTCTTCGCGACGGCCGGCTCGGCCGCCGGGTCCACCGTGCCTTCGAGGCCGCGCGCATAGACGAAGGCGTCGAGTCCGGTCAGGCGCAGCACCTCGATGAGGTCCGCCTCCGAGGGACGCTCCTGGCGCGCCGCGCCGTAGAGGATGTTCTGCTCCAGCGTGCCCTCGATCAGGATCGCCTCGGCGCCCGCCAGGGCGATGTGGCTGGCCCGCTCGGCCGGATCGAGGCTGCGCAGGTCGATCCCGTCATAGGTCACCGAGCCCGCGGTCGGTTCGAGCTGGCCGGCCAGCAGGGCGGCCAGCGCCCGCGCGCCGCTGCCGCGTTCTCCGACGATGGCGAGGTGAGACGGCATCGCCACGGTGACGTCGACACCGGTGAGGCGCTCCCCGCTGGCGGGATCGTAGACGCCGACCCCGGACGCGGCGAGCGTTCCGCCCTTCGGCAAGGCGGCGAATGGCCCGGGCCTGTAGCCGCCGCGACTTTCGAGGGAGACGAGGGTCGCTGCGAGATCGCGGAAGACCGGGGACACCCCCTCGTGGATCGAGCGCAGGCGCAGGGTCACCGCCAGGGCGAGGACGGCGAGGGCGAAGCCACCGCCGGCCGCCACCAGGGCGCCCGGCGCCACGGGAGGCGCCGTGCCGCTCTCGCCGCGCCACAGAGCCACGGCCAGCATGATGGCGGGCAGCAGGACGCCGAGGGCGAGGGAGGGCGCCCGCGCGAAGGCGAGGGAGGATTCGGCGGCAGCGAGGGCATCGCGGATCGCCGCCCCCCTGGCCGCGAGACGGCCGCGCTCGAACGCCTCGGCCCCATGGGCACGCACCGCCGGGACCCGCCGGATGAGGTCGGAGAGGAACCGTTCCGCCGAGACACCGGAACTGAGGCGCAGGATCGTCCGCTTACGGGTGCGGCGGAGGATCAGGAGGCGGGCGAGGGCGGCGGCGAGAAGTCCCACCGCCACCGTCGGCACCAGCCTCGGGGCAGCGAGGCCGGCCATGGCGAGGGCCAGGATCATGGTCGCCAGAGCGGTGACCGGGACGACGATGCCGAGGCCGAACAGGGTGTCGATCCGCGCCAGCATCGCGCCCACATGCTGTGCCAGGCTGCGGGCCTCGTCCCGTGCGGCCGTGGGGGCGTGCAGGATCGCCGTGGTCACCCGTTCGTTGAGGAGACGGATCGTCCGGGACTGGGCGGAGAAGCACAGGCGCGCCACGATCCAGCCCAGGGCCGCCGCGAGCATGGCGACGGCGGCGAGGCCGGTCAGCGCCCACAGGATCACGTCGACGGGCGGAAGGGGCCAGCCGGAGACGACCACCAGGGCCGGCTCACCGGCCGCGTTCCAGGGCCGTTCCATGGCGATCCGGAGGAAGGGAACGGTTTGCGCCGGCGCCTGGACCAAGACGCTCACGAGATCGCGCAGGCAGAGCAGGGCGAACAAAGCGAGGGGAAGGCCGATCCCCAATGTCAGGGCGATGGCGGAAACCTGGAGTGTCCGCGCCGACTTCCAGGCGAAGGCGATCGGATCACGATCCATCGACGTTTCCCTCCGGCGGCCCGCGCCGGGTACGGTCCATCATCCGAGGTCGGCTTAGAGGATCGCCGCCGGGCAGGGAAGGCGCGAGTCCGCCGGTGAGGAATCTTGTCGTGTCGCCCGGCACATGCGCCTCCGCGGTTGTCGGCCGTGCCAAACACTCCTAGGTTTGTGTCTCCCCGGCGTCCTCGGCGCCCGCTCCCCCCACAGCCCGCTTTCTCGTCGCAAGCGCATCGCCAGAAGCTGCAAGATTTTCCATGTGCGAATTGCTCGGCATGAGCGCGAACGTGCCCACCGACATCCGTTTCTCCTTCGCGGGCCTCGCCCGGCGCGGCGGGGAGACCGGGCCTCACGCCGATGGATGGGGCATCACCTTCTACGAGGGGCGGGGCGCGCGCGCCTTCCACGAGCCCGAGCCGAGCGCGCGCTCGGTTCTGGCCAAGCTCCTGCGCGACTACGCGATCAAGAGCCGGATCGTGATCGCGCATGTACGCAAGGCCAATCGGGGGCGGGTCGGGCTCGAGAACACCCATCCGTTCAGCCGCGAGCTCTGGGGACGGCGCTGGACCTTCGCCCATAACGGCCAGCTCAAGGGCGTGAAGAAGTGGCCGCTGACCTGGTTCAAGCCGGTGGGCTCCACCGACAGCGAATACGCCTTCTGCTGGATGCTCGACAGGCTGCAGGCCCGCTATCCGAGCCTGCCGAGCCCGGCGCGGCTCGACAACGCCGTCGCTGAACTCTGCGCCGAGCTGCACGGGCTCGGCGTGTTCAACATGCTGCTCAGCGACAGCCGGACGCTCTATGCCCATTGCGGCAAGCGCCTGTGCTACCTCACCCGCTGCGCGCCCTTCGGCACCGCGACCCTCATCGACGAGGATTGGCACGTGGATTTCGCGCAGGAGACTCGGACCGACGACGTGGTGACGGTCATCGCCACCAAGGCGCTCACCCGCGACGAGTGCTGGACCGATGTGGAGCGCGGCCACATGCTCTCCCTGCGCGACGGCATCGTCCGCATCGTCAAGCCGGGCGCGCAAAAGCCGGTGCGGGTTCCGCCGCCCTGTTCCGGGGTCGGGCGTCCCGACGGTCAGACCGGCCAGGCCGCCTCGCGGTAGGCCCCGTCCCAGAACATCCATTCGAGCTGGGTCGCGCGGGTGAAGGCGCGGTGCATCCGCTCTCGCAGCGCGGGCGAGACATCCCGCGCGGCGGCATCCGTGGCCGCGATCATCTCGGCGACGGCGGTGCCGAATTCCTCGCCCGCGTAGGTGTCGATCCAGGCGGCGTAGGGATTGCCGGCGCTCGCCCGCGACAGGATGTCGGTGCCGATCTCGGCATAGATCCAGAAGCACGGCAGCAGGGCCGCGACCAGCACTTCGTAGGGTTCGCCGTAGGCCGTGGCGAGGAGATACGAGACGTAGTGGTCGCAAGGGGGCGACAGCGGCGAGGCGGCGAAGGTCTCCGCCGAGATGCCGTAATCCCGGAAGAAGCCGCCATGGAGGGAGCGCTCGACCACGATGGCCGTCTCGGCGGCTTTCGCGAACTGCACGATGCCCTCGGGCTCGGGCGATTTCGCCGCGGCCAGTGCCAGCGCCCGGCCGAAGCCGATGAGGTAATGCGCGTCCTGCAGGATGTAGTGGCGAAAGCGGGCCTCGCCGAGGGTGCCGGCGGCGAGTTCGGCATTGAACGGCATCGTCCGGATGGCCTCGTAGGCCGCCGCGTTCCGTGTCCAGGCTTCGGCCGAGAAGCCGTTCTCGTCGACGGGGCGGATCATGAGCGCGGACCTTCCAGGGTAAGGCTGACCCCGTGGCGGGCACGCTGGCCGGGGGCGATGAGGCGCTGCGAATCCCGATCGGTCAGGTCGCCGTCGAAGCCGGCCCAGTCGGCGTAACCGGTCCAGCATTCCAGGGACAGGAACGGCGCGGTGGGCTTCGTCCAGATGGCGAGATGCGGGAAGTCCGAGACGTTCATGCGGATGGCGCTGCCATCGGGCGCGGTGAAGCGCATCCGCGCGCTCGCCGCATCGCGCAGGACGATGGCCTCGGCGAAGAGATCGGGATCGAGGGGCAGGATGCGACCTTCGAGGGGGAACGGACGCTCCTGGCGCAGGAGCAGGCCGCCATCCCCCACCTCGGGCGCCATCGCCCGTTCGGGGTGCTCGAACTCCACCGCGTAGCCGCCTCCGGCCTTGCGCTCCCCGCCGGCGAAGGGCCAGGGGAAGGCAGGGTGGAAGCCCAGGGCGTAGGGCAGGGCCGTCTCGCCGGTATTCTCGATCCAGATCTCGAAATCGAGATGGGCCGGGCCGACCCGCGTGGTGATGTCGAGCTGGAACGGATAGGGGTAGCGGGCGCGCGTCGCCTCGCTCTCGGTGAGACGCAGGGTGACGGTGTCGTCGCTCTGCGAAACGATGGCGAAGGGCAGGTCGCGGGCAAAACCGTGCTGGGCCATCGGATAGGCCGTGCCGTCCACCCGGACCACGCCGCCAGACGAGGCGCCCACCACCGGGAAGAGCCAGGGCGCGTGCCGGTTCCAATGCGCCGGATCGCCGTTCCAGAGATACTCCCGGCCGCCCACCTGCCAGGAGACGGGCTCGGCACCGGACGACGAGATCACCGCCACGGTGCCGTCGCCGGCCTTGAGAGTGATGCGGTCGCTCATGCGGTCTTCCTCGGTGCTGTCACGCTCGGGCTTTCATGCTGACGCGGTTGTGGCCGCAGGCTGAGCGCCGGTCTAGCCTCAACCGGGACGATTGAGCGTTCACCGTCGCGGAGAAATCCCGGCGCCGTGCCAAATTACCGATACGACCGCCCCGGCAAGTCAGGCATACAGTATTACGGTCAAGCTGATTCGGTCGGCCAAACCGGTTCCGTCTGGCTGAAACGTTCCCCATGGCCGACCTCCCGTCATGACGCTCACATCCCGTATCGTCGCGCTGGTCGTGCTCGCCCTCGTCCCCGCCATCGCGGTCCAGAGCTTCAACGAGCACGCGCTGCGCAGCGCCCGCGAGGATGCCGTGACGGCCTCGGCCCTGCGCAACGCCCGCGCGGTGGCGGAAGACCTCACTCAATTCGCCGGCGGCATGCGCCAGCTCCTCGACATCCTCGCGGAGGCTCCGTTCATCCGCGACCAGGAGGCGGCGGGGTGCACCAGCTTCTTGCGCTCCATCATCCGCAAGCTGTCGGGGGCGACGATCCTCATCCTCGCAGATGCCGAGGGTCGTCTGGTCTGCAACAGCCGCGGGATGGAACGGGGCGCCTATTCCATCGGCGACCGGACCTATTTTCAGAAGGCCATGGTGTCGGGCGTGCCGGTTATCGGCGAGTACGTGCTCGGTCGCGGCAGCGGGGTTCCCACCATCCAGTTCGCCTATCCGATCCGGGATTCCGACGCCAAATCCTCCGGCCTGCTCATCTTCGGCTTCGATCCCGCCTGGCTCGGTGACCGCCTGGCCCATGCCGGCCTGCCGAAGGACGCCGCCGTCACGGTGGCCGACCGGAGCGGCACCATCATCGTCCAGAATCCCGACCTCGGCACCTGGGTCGGCAAGGCGCTGCCGGCGGCCTTCGCGTCCGACCTGAGCAAGGCGGATTCCGAAGGAAGCATCGGGGAGATGCCCGGTCTCGACGGCGTGCGCCGCATCACCGGCGTGGTCCATCCCGGCGGCGCCCTCGACGGAATGACCGTCGCCGTGGGCCTCGCCCGTGACACCGCCTTCGCCGATATCGACGCGGCGACGCGGCGCGGCGTGATCCTGATCTTCCTCGGGACGCTGGTCGCCATCGTGGCGGCTCTGATCGGCGGCCGCGTCTTCATCCGCAAGCCGGTGCGGCGGCTGTTGAAGGCGTCCCGCGCCTGGCGTTCCGGCCAGCTCTTCGCCCGGTCGGGCCTGACGGGCCGGTCCGAATTCGGACAGCTCGGCCAGGCCTTCGACGCCATGGCCGCCACGCTGGAGACACACGAGGACGGTCTGCGCGCCGAGCTCAAACGAACGCGCAGCCTGCAGGAGCAGCAGGTGACGATGATGCACGAGCTGAACCACCGGGTGAAGAACACCCTCGCCACGGTCCAGTCCCTCGCCCGGCAATCGCGCGGTGGCGAGGAGCAGGCGGCGCAACTGGAAGGCCGCATCCTCGCTTTGTCGAAGACCCACGATCTCCTGACCCGCGACGACTGGACCGGCGCGCCGCTCCGCGCCGTGCTCGAGAACGAGCTCAGCCCCTACCGCAGTTCGGCGGACCACATGGAACTCGTCGGCCCCGATATCGACCTGCCGCCGCGCTACGTCCTGGCCCTGGGGATGACCGCCCACGAACTGACCACCAACGCGGCGAAATACGGTGCCCTCTCCGGTACTCAGGGCCGCCTGTCGGTGATCTGGCGCGTCACCGAGGACGGCATGGGTGGGCGGCGGCTGGAAATCGAGTGGCGTGAGCGCGGCGGCCCGGCCGTGTTGCAGCCGAAGCGCCGCGGCTTCGGCACCCGGCTCATCACCGGCGGCATCGCCCGTGAACTCGCGGGCTCGGTCGAGCTCGATTTCCAAGCCGAAGGCCTGCGCTGCCGCATCGACGTCCCCATCGAGACGGCGCCGCCGGTCCGCTTCCACTGATCTTTCGAGACCAAGCCTCGATGCGCCCAACCCATGGATGGGACTCGTAGAAGCCCCGTTTAAAGAGCTTGCTTGATCGGATTTCTCGGCGGATGCTCATGCCCGAGTCGATCATCCAATCAGCCCCCTCATCCTGAGGCGCCCGCGTCAGCGGGCCTCGAAGG
>NZ_NKUG01000044.1 GCF_014845095.1 Methylobacterium bullatum
TGTTTCCATCAACCTAAGCCCCCTATTATACAACCCCCCTTTATTTGGCGGAAGCCTACGATGGTTTAAAGAGACAGGAGTGAATGGGGCGGGATCGGTTGGGTGGGGCTTTATTTGGCTGTGGCGGCTGGGGTTAGCTTTGTGGCTGTGGCGTTGATGGAGGAAACGGGAACGCAGACCATCTAGCGAGGCCTAAGGCTCTATTAAATAAAAATTTCGAACAGGCACAACTTGATTGAGCAATTTTGCTTTATTTATTAAAGCTAAAGTATCACATACAGCAGCTATGTATTATATTAAGTTTTTAATTTATATGCGCCTAGCATGTTAAGAGACCCCAGCTCGACCCTCATCAGCAACCCAAGCACTAACTTTTCGGAGAAAAGCCCAAACATCGTCGCCTTTCGGCGTCATATATTTATCATCTGCAGGGTTTGATCCCATGGCACGAAAAATATTGGCTAGCCACTTGGACTTGTCGCGTGCCACCCCTGTCGATCCGAGCCAGCTTTCGACTTCACCCGCCCTCACTGTGAACAGCCCGTATCGATCCATTGTATCAAGGAACTCGCTCGCAGCCTTCATCTCTTCTCCATCTAGTAAATTGATACCTCCAAGGCGCTTGTAGTTTCTTCCGTCGGCTTCAAGAAATTTTCTTACTTGTCGGCGCTCGGCCAGTTTGCCTTCATACAAACCGCTCGGCAAACCCGCGGCTTCCAAGTATTTCACGGCAACTTGGCCGTCCTCCTTGATCCAATCAATATCGAGTAGCATCGCGGTTGGTATGCCGATTTTACGCAGCGGACGCGCAAGTTCAGCGGCTGATTGTTTGCTATGGGCATTGAGAAATATTGCATGCTTAACAGCGCCATTACTATATCTTTCTAGTCTATTATTTATCTCGTCGTAAAATGCGCTATCACTCGCACCCTCTACAATTATCGCACTTTGATAGAACAACGCCGACAAAACGCCAACTGACCTAAAAAGTGGATCGTTCATCATTTCGCTTAACTTGCTAGCGGGCAATAGCCGTACATTTGATAACCCGCCGTGGTAAGTTAATCGCACAACATCGACTTCCTCTCCCGAGGCGAGACAGCCCATAAGAAAATCTGGACTATGAGTTGCGATAAATACTTGCTTATCTAACGAAATGTTAGCCGCAATCTCTCTTCCTAATGCGTATTGGAGACTTTTATGAAGGAACGCTTCGGGTTCATCGATAAATAATACTTCTGGATCACCGGCTAATATTTCAGCCATTATACCAATGAATGCCTTAGTGCCATCACTCGCTGCCGAGACAGGAAGCGCGCGACCATAAAAAGCAACTGATTCGTCATTCAACGATCGCTCGATATCTGTATTTAAGGGCGCATCAACAGAGAGAGCGTAACTGAACGTTGACATGCCAGTCGGGTCTACCAGCAGATGGTAATTAAAAGCGGAATAAATGATAGATGATAACTTTTGTCGGAGGCTGTTATTAACAAATAGGGAGCCTAACGTAGACGCTTGCTGATCTTGTAACCGTTCGGCGCTAGCAGGGTTAATCAGAGAGAGCCGATTTTGACCATCCAAATTTAATGCATATGGAGCTAGAAGTACTTGAGCAATGGGCTCGTAATTGCCTGTTTGAGTGTACGCGGCTATAGCATGCATAAAAGTTGCCTCGTGCACTTGGCGACGCACGTTCCCGCGGCCATATGTAACGAGTGGCGAATTGAGTTCCTCGCCAATCTTCTTTTTTAATCGCAGCGAAACACGCTTTTGCTCAATCTCTTCTTGACTAGTTGAAAGAGCTATATTCTCGAAAATAGAACCACTTCCATTGGCGCGGCCAGTCGCAATAAACTGATACAGCTCACGCAATGCCAGACTTTTGCCGCCATTATTTGGGCCTATAAATACAGTTATTTTACCAGGTTTGATTTCAAGTGAAGGCTTATTGGGGGATTCTCCGGCCTTAAATCGTAAATTATGAAGTCGCATTCCAACCTCAAGTTATATTTTAAAACGTTGTTTCGCCATTTATACTTATCTCGACAAACCGGCCGAGCTTCAAACATGCCTCCCGAGGGATAATTACTTCAGCAACTATGTCGATCTCACCCCCGCTCAATCGTCAACCGCTGCACCCCCTTACCCCCCAAAACCGGCCGCTTCGAACTCAAGATCCGGGAATTCACCCCAGTCCAGCCGATCTCACCCGAGATCCGCCCGTACTCGATCTTGGGGCAGCGGTTCATTACCACGGTGAGGCCCGCCGCCTCGGCGCGGGCGGCGGCTGCATCGTCGCGGACGCCGAGCTGCATCCAGACGATCTTAGGCAGCACCGGCAGGGCGAGGGCCTCGTCCACGAGGCCACCGGCCGCGTCGGAGTTCCGAAAAATTTCGACCATGTCGACCGGGCCGGGGAGGTCGGCGAGGCGGGCGGCGACGGGTTTTCCGAGCAGCATCTGCCCGGCGAGGCCGGGATTGACCGGGATCACGTCGTAGCCCCGCGAGAGCAGGTATTTCAGCACGATCCAGCTCGGCCGGGCCGGGTTCGCGGACGCGCCCACGAGGGCGATGGTCTTCGTCTCCGTGAGGAGCCGGCGGATCAGCGCATCGGGATAGCGGTCGTGGCGCGACGGATCATGGCGGACGGCGACGGTGTCGGTCATCGGGACTCTTGCGTGACGGGCTCATAGACTTGTCCGCCATCGCGCCCCGTGCTGCAAGGCGAGCCATGACGACTGCCATGAGCCTGCCTGAGACCATCGCCTTTCTGGAGCGGGACTTCCCGCAGATGAACCATGACGGGCCGGCCTTCCACCTCGAATCGGTGGGTCCGCTCTCCGCGCGGATGCGGCTCGACCATCACGAGCGCTTCCTGCGCCCCGGCGGCAC
Organism: Methylobacterium bullatum; assembly: GCF_014845095.1. Lineage (GTDB taxonomy): Bacteria > Pseudomonadota > Alphaproteobacteria > Rhizobiales > Beijerinckiaceae > Methylobacterium > Methylobacterium bullatum. The sequence continues at coordinate 2,896 of NZ_NKUG01000044.1, forward strand.
CATCTCCGGCCCGGCCATGATGGCGCTGGCCGATTACGCCCTCTACGCGGCGATCCTCGCCAATATCGGCCCGGTGGGCCTGGCCGTGACGACGAACCTCTCCTTCAACTTCCTGCGCAAACCCGGCCCCACCGGGCTCGTCGCCGAGGCCACGCTCCTCAAGCTCGGCAAGCGCCTCGCTGTAGGCGAGGCCCGCCTCTTCGCCACCGGCTCGGACGACCTCGTCTGCCACGCCACGGGGACGTATTCGATCCCGCCGGAGCGGTGAGTACGTGACCCTCCCCCCTCTGTGGGGGAGGGTGGTCGCGGAGCGACCGGGAGAGGGGGCGACCTCTCCGGATAGGGCGCTCCCCTCACCCGACCCACTCCGTGGGCCACCCTCTCCCGCAGAGGGGAGAGGGGGAGTCGGTGCCACGCTCGGCAAGGCTTTGCGCCGCGCCCGCCCGCATCTCCTTGTCGTACTTCCCATATTTCTGCTCGTCATCGCCCTCGGCTTCGGCGCGGCGGCCTGGCGGGCGGCGCGCGACAACGCCGCGATCGCGGCGCTCGCCGCCGGCCGGGACGTCCCGGTCTCCCTCGACGCCCCGGCTCAGCTCCTGCTGGCGCGGGTTCAGCATCTCGCCCGTCGCGGCGTGACCGAGGAGATCGAGCCGCTGATCGAATCCCTCGACCGCCGGGGCGAGACCGAACTTTCCGCGCGCGCCCGTTATGCGCTCGGCAATGCCCGCCTGCGCCAGGCCTTCGACCATCTGGAACGGAGCAACCTCGATCCGGCCGGACCGCTCATCACCTTGGCCCGTCAGGATTATCGGCGCGCGCTCCAGGGCCGGCCGGACCTGTGGGACGCCAAGTTCAACCTCGACGTGGCCTCGCGCCTGCTCCGCGACTTCCCCGAATTCGACCGCAAGACCGGCGACGAGCTGAAGGCCGAACCGAAGAAGATCTGGACCGAGATCCCCGGCCAGCCGCGGGGCGAGCCGTGAGCGCGCCCGGCTTGGTCCGGCGAAACCTGCGCGACCGGCGGTTCCAGCTCCTGGCCGGCGCACTGGCTCTCGTAGCGCTGACTTTCGTCGCTCGCCCCCTGCCGCTGACCCGCAACGGCGTCGAGATCCTCGCGGTCCTCGACATCACCGGCAGCATGAACGTCCGCGACTACGTCGGGGCGGACGGCAAACCGGCAAGTCGTCTGGAGACGGCGAAGGCGGCCTTGCGCGAACTCGTCACCTCGCTGCCCTGCGGGTCGCGGGTGGCACTGGGCCTGTTCACCGAGCGCCGGCCGTTCCTCCTGTTCACCCCCATCGAAGTCTGCGCCGATTTCGCCCCCCTCGACGGGGCGCTGAGCGCCCTGGATTGGCGCATGGCCTGGGAAGGCGACAGCCGCATCTCCGCCGGGCTGTTCCGCTCGGTGGAGATGGCCGCCAGTCTCGGCACCGACCTCGTCTTCATCACCGATGGCCAGGAAGCGCCGCCCCTGCCGAGCACAGGTGGCCCCGCCTTCGACGGCAAGCCGGGCGCCGTGCGTGGCCTCATCGTCGGAGCGGGGGCCTACGCCCTGTCGCCGATCCCGCGCTACAACGATCGCGGCCGCGAGACCGGGTTCTACGGCTCGGGCGACGTCCAGCAGGAGAACCGGTTCGGACCGCCCCCCGCCGATGCCGAGAGCCGCGAGGGCTACAACCCGCGCAACGCCCCCTTCGGCGCCGCGGCGGCCTCCGGCACCGAGCATCTCTCCTCGGTGCGCGAGCCCTACCTCAAGACTCTCGCTCAGGCGACGGGCCTGACCTACGCCCATCTCGACGGCCCTGCCGGGCTCGGCCCCGCGCTGGTCCGCGCGGCGACCCCGCGCCCGCTCCCCGGCAGCCTCGACCTGCGCCCCGTCTTCGGCGGGATCGCTCTCGCGCTGATCCTCGCCGTCTTCGCCGCCCCTCTGTTCGGGGTCGGCCGTTTTGTCCTGGTAAAGAAGGTCTGATCGATGCGTTTTGCCCTGCCGTCCGCGTTCCTCGCCCCCCTGGCAGCCACCGCCTTCCTCGCAACCACGGCCCTCGCGCACGGCCCGACGCCGCAGAAGGTGGATCAGTCCATCGCCATCGCGGCAAAGCCCGATGCCGTCTGGGCCGTGGTCGGCGACTTCGCCGGCATCTCGAACTGGCATCCGGACGTGGCGAAAAGCGTCGGCACCGGCGGCAACGCCTCGGGCGGTCGTCGCACGCTGACCCTGAAGAACGGCGGCACCCTCGACGAAGGCTTGGACGAGTGGGACGCGGCCAAGCGCAGCTATTCCTACCGCCTCGGCGATGCCGACCTGAAGGCGCTGCCGGTCTCGTCCTACTCGGCCACGATCACCGTCACGCCGGAGGGCGAGGGCTCGAAGGTCGAGTGGCTCGGCCGCTTCTATCGCGGCGACACCGGCAACGAGCCACCGGAGGAGCTCAGCGACGCCGCCGGTAAGGATGCGATGAACCTCTATTTCAGCAACGGGCTCAAGGGTCTGAAGGCGCGCCTGGAGGGCAAGACGGCGCGATGACTCCTTTGCGCCCGATGCTCCTTGCCGGTCTCGCCCTGACGCTCTCCACCCCTCGGGTGGAGGCCGGGCCCGTCTATGTGGCGAGCCAGGGAGCCGGGACGCTGAGCCGCATCGAGGCCGGGGCAACCACGGTCGCGGCCACCATCGCGGTGGGGCAGGGGATCGCGCAGGTGGCGGCCGGAGCGAACGGCCGCCTCTACCTGAGTCAGCCGGACCACGCGGGGATCGACGTGGTCGACGGGCGAACCCGTGTGGTCCTGCAACGCCTGCCGTTTCCGGGACAGGCCTTCGGCATCGCCGCCTCGGCGGACGGGCTGAGCCTCTTCGTCGGCGACTGGGCCGGGGGACGGGTGGTCCGCCTCTCCGCATCGACGGGCGCCGTCGAGGGCGACTGCCCCGTGGGCAAGGACCCGGCCGGCCTCGTCCTCGACCGCAAGGGACGGCTTTACGTCGCCGACCGCGAGAGCCGGCAGGTCAGTGTCATCGACGCCGCGCGCATGGAGCGGGTGGCGACGGTGCCGGTGGGCGAGGGGCCGTTCGCCCTCGGGCTGAGCCCCGCCGAAGACAGGCTCTACGTGGCCAATGTCCGCAGCGGCGACCTCAGCGTCGTCGACACGGGCAGCCTGACGGTGACGGCCACGGTGAGGATCGGCAGGATGCCCTACGGCGTCGCGACTAGCGAGGACGGCAGCCTCGTCCTCGTCACCAACCAGCAGGCCGGCACCGTCGCGGTGCTCGACTCGGGCAGCCTCGGCCTCAAGGCGACGATCCCGGTCGGGCGCTACCCCGAAGGGATCGCGGTCGATGGGGCCTTCGCCTATGTGGCGAACTGGTTCTCGGATTCGGTCTCGGTCATCGACCTGAAATCGCTGACGGAAACCGCCCGCATCCCCGTGGCGGAAGGGCCACGCAGCCTCGCCGTCGGCTCGAACTCGGAGGCGGTGCGATGAAACGGATCAGCCACGCGATCCTGTGCCTCCCCCTCGCCCTGGCGGCCTGCGACAAGGGCGACGAGGCCGGCAGCGAGGCCGCGAGCACCGGCGATCAGGCCCTCGTCGCCACGAAATCCGACGCCGACGTTCCGACCTGGCTCTCGCATACGGACCCGACCGAGCCGGCCCGGTGGCTCGCGAGCCGCGAGATCGGCAGGCCCGCCGCGGAGGTGGGTTCGCAGACCGAGCATCTCCGCCACAGCCTCGCCCGTGCCAAGGAGGTCTTCATTGAGGATCCGCGCATGATGGCCAACCGCATCGTCCAGCTCGGCGAGATGCTGGCCGAGGCGGGAAAGCCCGAACCCTATGCCGATCTTCTCGACGGGCTGGAGGAGGTCGCCGCCGCGACCCATCGCAAGCAGCTCTTCGGCGAGATGTGCCAGCACTATTACAACACCCGCCAGCAGGGAGCCGACCGGGCCACCGCCCTCACGAGGCTGAAGGAGCGCTATTCGCTCCAGGGCGAGGGACGCGTCTCGCCGTGACCGCCGTTCTCGTGGTGGACGATCATCCCGTGGTCCTGCGCGGCTTCCGGCGCCTCATGGAGGATGCCGGCGTCGAGACCATCCACGAAGCCACCGATATCATGTCCGCCTACCGGATCTTCCACCGCCTGCGCCCGCCGATGGTGGTGGCCGACCTCAGCCTGCAGGGGGAGGGGCTGTCCGGCCTGTCGCTGATCCGGCGGATCCACACCCTCGCGCGGGAGACGCGCATCCTCGCCTTCAGCATGCACAACGACCCGGTGATCGTTTCGCGCGCCCTGGAGAGCGGCGCCATCGGCTACGTCTTCAAGGATGTTCGGACAGCGGAATTCCTCAAGGCCTTCGAAGCGGTACGCGCCGGGCGAAGCTACCTCGATCACGACCTCGCGGTAGAGATCGCAGTTCTGCAGGCCGGAGCCCGCCGCTCGCCCCTGGCGGATCTGAGCAACCGAGAGCGTGAGATCCTTTCCCTCCTCAGCCGTGGGACCTCGTATCAGAGCATCGCCGACACATTGTCGATCAAGTACCGCACTGTCCTCAACACCTGTTCCGCCATGCGTCAGAAGCTCGGCGTCCGGACCTTGGCCGATCTCATTCGCTTTGCCGTGGACCAGGAAAAACGGGTGCGCTGAACCGCGTTCTCGACACCCGACGCATCGACCATCCTTCGCCGTTTGCGAAGGATCGGTCGGCGACATCCGAATTGCGAACCACTCCAATTCGAGATCAATGTCCGCGCGGTGAGACGGGAGACCCATTCTGCCCGGCTCCAGCGGAGCATTCCCCGCAGATGCAGGCGGCGTCCATCCTCGCAGATGAACAGACGGTTCTCGTGACCGGGATGCTGCTCGTCGTTTGCATGGGCCTGTGGGCGACCGGCATCGTTGCAGAGGTGGTCACGGCGATGCTGTTCTTTGCCGCCGCGATGCTTCTGAAGCTCGCGCCTGCATCGACTGTCTTTTCCGGCTTCTCCTCGTCGGCCTTCTGGCTCGTACTGAGCGGGATGGTGGTCGGCCTCGCGATCACCCGGACCGGCCTCGGCACCCGCCTAGCGCGCAGCCTCGCCGGCCGGCTATCGGGCTCCTACACGGGCTTCATCGGCGCCGTCGTCACCCTGTCCTTTGCCCTTGCCTTCGTGATGCCCTCGAACCTCGGGCGCATTGCGCTGATGATCCCGGTGGTGTTGGCGCTCTGTGACGCGTTCGGCCTGGAGCCCGGCCGCCCCGGCCGGAGCGGGGCGGTTCTCGCGGTAGCCCTGGCGACGCCGCTCTTGTCCGCGGCGATCCTGCCCGCCAACGTCCCCAACCTCGTCATGGCTGGCACCGCAGAGACGCAATACGGCCTGCACCTCGCCTATCTGCCCTACCTTCTGCTCCACGCCCCCGTCCTCGCCGGCGTGAAGGGCATGATCCTCGTGGCGGCCATCGTGCGCTTGTTCCCGGACCAAATGAGCGCCGCCGCCGTGGATACGGACGAGCCCGCACCGGCATTCTCGCCGGAGGAGCGGCGACTCACGATCATTCTTGGTCTGACCTTGGCCTTCTGGGTGACGGACAGCCTCCACCATATCGCCCCGGCCTGGGTCGGGTTGACGGCGGCGGTGATCTGCCTCCTTCCCCGCATCGGCGTGTTGCCTGCGGAAGCCTTCGGCGCGGTGAACCTGCGGACCTGCTTCTATGTGGCCGCGCTCCTGGGACTGGTGGCGGTGGTCAACGAGACGGGTCTGGGCTCCAGGCTCGGCCATGCTCTGCTCGCGGTCGCGCCCCTGGAACCCGGAGCGCCGGCCCAGAATTTCGGCGTGCTGACGGCCATCGCGTCTCTCTTCGCAATCGTCGTCACGGCCAACGGCGCACCGGCCCTCTACACGGCCTTGGCCGGCGAGATGTCGCGCGCGAGCGGACTGGACCTCGCCAACGTGGTGATGATCCAGGTCGTGGGATACTCGACTCTGTTCCTGCCCTACCAAGCCCCACCCATCGTGATGGCAATGGATCTGGGGCGGGTACCGCTCCGGTCGGCGACGATCCTGACCCTCGTGGTCGGCCTCGCCTCACTCTTCGTCATCGCTCCGCTGGACTACCTCTGGTGGAACATTCTGGGCCGGTTTTCATGAGCGCGAGCCGAATGACGATCGGTTGAGTGTGTCACACCGCAATGCACATCGATACGGCTTGCGCATTGGCGCGTGGGCCGTACCCCTTTAGAGACGGTCCAATCTGAGCAGCATCCCTGCTGGCATTGGCTCTACAGCGCCGAGGACTTTCGCAGAATGGCACCTACTGTCAGACCCACGGTCGCTCCGCCGCTCTCGCCTCATCTCCAGATCTACCGCTGGACCTGGACCATGGCGATGTCGGTGTTCCACCGCATCACCGGCACCGCCCTCTATGGCGGCACCGCCCTGGTGGCGATCTGGCTCGTGGCGCTCGCCTCCGGTCCGGCGGCCTATGGCTGGGTAGCGTGGTTCTTCGGCTCAATCATCGGGAAGCTGGTCCTATTCGTCTACACCTGGATCCTGATGCATCACATGCTGGGTGGCCTGCGCCATTTCATCTGGGATTTCGGCTACGGCTTCGACCGCGAGCAGCGCATGGGCCTCGCCCGCGCCACTCTGATCGGCTCCGTGATCCTGACCGTCCTGATTTGGGCGCTCGCCCTCACTTTACGCTGAGGAGCGATCGCCATGACAGACAACCGTCAGAACACGAACGTGACCATGCGGACCCCGCGCGCCCGGGTGAAGGGCCTCGGTGCCTCCGGCCACGGGGCCGGTCACTTCTGGCAGCAGCGCCTCACCGCCGCCGCCAACGCCCCGCTGATGCTCGCCTTCGTGGTAATCGTCGCGATGATGGCCAACCGGCCATACCCGGAGGCGGTCGCGCTGATGTCGCACCCGCTCGTCGCGCTCGTCCTGATCCTCGCCGTGATCTCGGTCACGCTCCACATGAGGATCGGCATGCAGGTCATCATCGAGGATTACGTCCACGCCAAGGGACTGAAGCTCGCCAGCCTGTTCGCCAACAATGCCTACGCGGTCGTCGTCGCCGTTGCCTGCCTCTACGCAATCTTGCGCGTGAGCCTCGGCAAGCTCGTCTGACCCGCCCCAGAACCCGAAGGATCTGCCCATGGCCACCAACGGAACCAACGGCAACGGCGCGCCGGCCTATTCCATCATCGACCATACGTTCGACGTTGTGATCGTCGGCGCCGGCGGCGCCGGTCTGCGCGCCACCGTGGGCTGCTCGCAGGCCGGACTGCGTACGGCCTGCATCTCGAAGGTGTTCCCGACGCGCTCGCACACCGTGGCGGCGCAGGGCGGCATCTCGGCCTCCCTCGGCAATATGGGGCCCGATGATTGGCGCTGGCACATGTACGACACCGTGAAGGGGTCGGACTGGCTCGGCGACCAAGACGCTATCGAGTACCTCGTGCGCAACGCACCCGCAGCGGTGTACGAGCTCGAACACTGGGGCGTGCCGTTCTCGCGCACCGAGGAAGGCAAGATCTATCAGCGCCCCTTCGGCGGCATGACCACCGATTACGGCAAGGGCACCGCCCAGCGCACCTGCGCGGCGGCTGACCGCACCGGCCACGCCATGCTCCACACGCTCTATGGCCAAGCGGTGAAGAACCATACCAACTTCTTCATAGAATACTTCGCCCTCGACCTCATCATGGACGAGGAGGGCCGCTGTCTGGGCGTCATCGCCATCGATCAGGCCTCGGGTGAGATCCACCGTTTCCGCGCCCAGATGACGATCCTGGCCACCGGCGGCTACGGCCGCTCTTATTTCTCGGCGACCTCTGCCCATACCTGCACGGGCGACGGTAACGCCATGGTGCTGCGCGCCGGTCTGCCGCTGCAGGACATGGAATTCGTGCAGTTCCATCCCACCGGCATCTACGGCGCCGGCTGCCTCATCACCGAGGGCGCCCGCGGCGAGGGCGGCTACCTTACCAATTCCGAGGGCGAGCGCTTCATGGAGCGCTATGCTCCCAGCGCCAAGGATCTGGCCTCGCGCGACGTGGTCTCGCGCTCGATGACCATGGAGATCCGCGCCGGCCGCGGCGTTGGCAAGACGAGCGACCACATCTACCTGCACCTCGACCACCTCGATCCGGCGATTCTGCATCAGCGCCTGCCGGGCATCTCGGAATCGGCGAAGATCTTCGCGGGCGTCGACGTCACCAAGGAGCCGATCCCGGTCCTGCCGACGGTCCATTACAACATGGGCGGCATCCCCACGAACTATCATGGTGAGGTGCTGACCCTGAAGAACGGCAATCCCGATACGGTGGTGCCGGGTCTGATGGCTTTGGGCGAAGCGGCTTGCGTCTCCGTGCACGGCGCCAACCGCCTCGGCTCGAACTCGCTCATCGACCTCGTGGTGTTCGGCCGGGCCGCCGGCCTGCGCTGTGCCGAGATCGTCGAGCCCGGCGCCCGCCAGATGGACCTGCCGAAGGATTCCGCCGACAAGGCGCTCGCCCGCCTCGACCGCTTCCGTTACGCGAATGGCGGCACGCCGACGGCGGAACTGCGCGCCGAGATGCAGAAGACCATGCAGAACAACTGCGCGGTCTTCCGCACCGGCGAAGTGCTGGAAGAAGGCAAGGCTCTGATTCACAAGGTCTGGCAGGGAGAAGCCGATATCAAGATCACCGACCGCTCGCTGATCTGGAACACCGATCTGCTCGAGACCCTGGAATTCGACAACCTGATCGGTCAGGCCGTCGTCACCATGGAATCGGCGGCCAACCGCAAGGAAAGCCGCGGGGCGCACGCCCGCGAGGACTTCCCCGATCGCGACGACAAGGAGTGGATGAAGCACACCCTTTCGTGGCTCGACGACAAGTCCCAGCAGGTGAATATCGATTACCGCCCCGTTCATACGTATACAATGTCAAACGAAATTCAGTACATCGAGCCAAAGGCTCGTGTTTACTAGGGAAAAGACTGAAATTTCTCCCGACGATGGTACTCACGAGACGGATTTAGGCACCCCGAACCATGGCCCAATTCAACCTTCCCAAAAACTCCCAGATCACCGAAGGCAAGACTTGGCCACGGCCGACGGGGGGCAACAATCTTCAGGAATTCCGGATCTACCGCTGGAACCCGGATGACGGCGCAAATCCGAGGGTCGACGTCTATCAGGTCGACCGGGACGATTGCGGGCCGATGGTCCTCGACGCCCTCCTTTGGATCAAGGCCAAGGTCGATTCGACCCTGGTGTTCCGCCGCTCCTGCCGCGAAGGCATCTGCGGCTCTTGCGCCATGAACATCGAGGGCCAGAATGCGCTCGCCTGCACCATGGGTATCGACGAATGCCAGGAGCATGCGAAGGGCAAGAAGACCGGCGCGGTGCGGATCTACCCGCTGCCGCACATGCCGGTCCTCAAGGATCTCGTCCCCGACCTCACAAACTTCTTCGCCCAGCACGCCTCGGTCGAACCGTGGCTCCAGACCGAGACGCCTGCGCCCGAAGGCGAATGGAAGCAGACCCCGGAGGATCGGGCCCAGCTCGACGGCCTCTACGAGTGCATTCTGTGCGCCTGCTGCACGACGTCCTGCCCGAGCTACTGGTGGAACGGCGACCGCTTCCTCGGCCCCGCGGCCCTGTTGCAGGCCTACCGCTGGCTCATCGACAGCCGTGACGAGAATACCGGCGAACGCCTCGATGCCCTTCACGATCCGTTCCGGCTCTACCGCTGCCACACGATCATGAACTGCGCCAATGCCTGCCCGAAAAGCCTGAACCCGGCAAAGGCCATCGCCGAGATCAAGAAGATGATGGTGTCGCGCGAGGTCTGATGCGCGACCTCATGACAGCGGATCGATACCAAAGCCGAGATGCCCCGCATCTCGGCTTTGGCGTCTTTCGTCCCTATGGCCGATTACTTTGTGATCTTAACCGAGACCGGATCGCTGGACGGGAAGGTCTCTTCTAGCGCCTCGTCCAGTCGCTGGCTCATTTCGTCCTGATGATTTTCGGGATTCGTCTTGTCATTGCTGGGCGCCGGATCCACACGGCGCTTCTCGTCGGTGTCCGACGTGGATGTTGGCTTGGGGTCTGACATGGGTGCCTCCTCTGGCTCGCCTGACCGCCGCCAGGGGCGGCGGAATCACCTTGACCAACGCGAGGAGACGATGCCCGATCCCTTCCGTCGCCGCCGTCATAGCGGCTTGCCGCTCGGTCGGTGCCGTTTACCGGACGTGAGGCGATAGCCCCTAGCGTCGCTGTCGCGGCATGGGCATGACGGGCCCCGAGGCCGGCCGAGGTTCCGGGCAGGCCATGCATATCGTGATCCTCGCAGAGTTCGCCGTGGCGAGCGGCGGTGCCGAGAAGGTCGCGGTGGAATCCGCGCATGGCCTCGCCAGAGCGGGGATGGACGTCACCTTCATCCACGCGATCGAGGGACCGGCGGATCCGCTCCTCGATCATCCGAAAATTCGGCGGGTCTGCCTCGGTAACACCGACATCTGGAACCGCCCGGCCCTGGAGGCGGCACTGTCCGGCATCTGGAGCGGGAATTCCGCCGCTCGTCTGCGCGCTGTGCTCAGCGCCCTCCCGCAACCGGCGGATATCGTCCACCTGCATCAATGGACCCGTAGCCTGTCTCCGAGCGTGTTCCCCGTCCTGCTCGACAGCGGCATCCCGCTGGTGGTGACCCTGCACGATTACTTCCTGGCCTGCCCCAACGGCGTCTATTACCGCTTCGATCAGGATCGCCCTTGCACGCTGACGCCGCTCTCCGCCTCCTGCGTCGCGGCTCCTTGCGACCCGAAAAGCCGATTTCACAAGGCGATCCGGGTCGGGCGGAGCATTGCCCAGAACCGCGCCTTGCATGACCACCATCTCCACGTGATTCATGTCTGCGATGCCAGTATCCGCCGCATGGGTGGGCTTCTCGGCTCCCTGGCCGTCACCCATCATCGTATCGACAATCCCGTGCGCGTGGAGACGGGAGTGCGGGCCGATCCGGCGGCAGGGAAAGCCATCGCCTATGTGGGCCGCTTGACCCGCGAGAAAGGCGCAGATCTCGTCGCCGAGGCGGCGCGGGATGCCGGTATGCCGGCGCTCTTCATCGGCACCGGCCCGCTGGAGGCGGAATTGCGGGCGCAGCCACATGTGGAAATGCTCGGATGGCGATCACCGAACGAGGTATCGGCCATCCTCGTTCGGCGGGCGAGGGCACTGGCCGCGCCGTCTCGGTGGTTCGAGACCGGCCCTCTGACTGTCTACGAGGCCCTGGCTGTCGGGCTGCCGGTAGTCGCGTCGGATAGGTCCGGGGCCGCGGAGAAAGTGATCGACGGCGTCACCGGCTATGTGGTCGCGCCGGAGCGGGCAGCCCTCGCGACCGCGTTCCGGAATCTCGACGTGATCGAGGCGCAAACGCTCGGGCGCGCCGCTCACGCCCATTACTGGGACACTCCCATGTCCATCGACGCCCATGCGGATGCGCTCAGCGAACTTTATCGAAGGATCGCGCGAAACGTATCGCCCATACCGACCGACGTTTTCCGAAAACCAGGATAGCTGCCGTCGCCCAAGCCCCGCGCGGTGGTGCTTTGCGGCCGGACTCCGTCGCGCGGAATCATCCTGCTTGCCCGCATCCACAACACAGCCGCCGGCGTGCCATTACTACGCGCCTTTCGTTTGACGGCCCTCGCTGTGCTTGCCGAGACTGCACGTTCAAATCCTATCGTCTTCTCGTTTGATTGCGAACGAGGGCCCGGATTGCGCAGCTACAGACGGGCACTTGCTCGAAACCCGTCTTGACTCTTCCGAAAGCTACCGCTTCAACATTGACTGCAGCAAGGCGGCCATAAGCGGTCAATCAGTCAACGTCAGTAAAGGAATTGATAATATTGCTTATCGAGCGACCTCGGAGAGGCTACTCAGCCTTGACCTGCGTGCCAATGTAAATTGAACTTTGGCAACCGCGGTGGCTTCAATGTCCCGGTGGGGGAAGAGGCAAAGTAGTTGAAGAGGTCGAAATGACGAAATATCAGCGCCCTGCTATATACGTGGGGCAAATTTTCGTGGTTGAGTTGGCCGACAACATTGGCTTTGGCTATGGTTATGTGACGCTGACGCAACCAAGTTTTGGTCACCTCATAAACATATTCAGAACCATAGGCGACACGCGTGAATTGCCATCAGGTCTTCGTCGGGGAGGTTTAATCCTGACTGACCGTCTAGTCAGCGATAGCCCTTTCATGAAATCACGCAACAATCCTGTTCCTTGGGTTTTGCTCGACGTATCGTACCCTGAGCCCGACGCTCCCCAAAATACCCTGTTTCGCGTCGGAAATAAGATTTTTGATATGCAAACCGACCTAGAAATAAAGGACATTACAATCAATGCTGATAGTCTGCCGACCATTACTTTCCCTATGGACGACCGTCTCACATATGAATTAACCGCTCTGCTCTCTGGCAAGCAGTGGCGTCTGAACGAAGAAAAAGACGTCTACGAGATATTTTGACGCGTAAACAACGATCTCTTTGAGCCGCAACAGACTTTAGCAGTTTGTCTATCGCGAATAATTCCAAGGCAGAAGCTCGATAACCTGGGCCTGCTTATGGCCGTTGACGATGGCGGGGAGCGTAGCAGTCATATAGGCGAACGGATCGACGGAATTGAGCTTGCAGGTCTCGATGAGCGAGGCGATGATCGACCAGTTCTCCGCTCCGGCATCGTGTCCAGCGAATATATTGCGCCGCAACATATCGATGGTGCGGCGCGCCATTCCGTGTCGCTCCCGTTGATTCAGTGAGGAACGACATGAACGCGCCGACCTATGAGATACCGGCCGAATTGCGCGACTTCGCGGAAAAGAGCGTCGATCAGGCCCGCACCGCTGTGACCAACCTGCTCGGCACGGTGGTGAAATCCGCCGAACAGTTCCAGACCTCGTCGACGACGGCGCATGGGGCGATCCAATCCGTGATCGCCAAGGGCCTCGACCAGGTTCAGACCAATGCGAGCACGACCTTCGACTTCGCCCAGAAGCTGGTGCGCACCCGCGATCTGAAAGAGGCATTCGAGTTGCAGAGCGAGTTCCTGCGCAGCCAGATTTCGACGCTTCAATCTCAGGTCAAGGATCTCGGCGCTCTGGCTCAGTCCGCCGCCAAAAGCGGCTGATCCTAGCCCCTCCGCGCGGACTGGCCCGGTGCCGGTTCGCGCAAATGGCATGGACGCGGTAACGTGCCTGGAACACGGGCGCACGCCGAGGCCGGGCCATGCGCGGTCGATTGTGCACGAAGGGGACGCGAATCATGGCCACACGCCGACAAGCACGCTCGATCGGTCGCGGGGGAAGCAAAGCCGGACAATCGGCGCGACTTTCAAACGCTGAGACGGCTACCACGACCGCCGACGACTCGGTGCCGGTTTCGCAGACCCTGGCTGTGGACGATGGGACGGTCTCAGTATCCACGCTCGACGTCGCTGCCACCGAGCCTGAGGCCTTGCCCGTGAGCGAGACCTTGCGGGCGCCTGAGACCTTGATGGAGACCGTGTCACCGGATGCGCTGTTGACCGGACAGGGTGTGGCGGACGTCATTCACGCCGCTCCGGAAACCGCCCCCGCGGGCTACGCCCCGTCTCAGGACAGTCCACCTGCCACCGATGTGGTGACCGCAGCCACTGAGCAGGAGGCGACGAGCCACACTCCTACCGGCAACAGCCCGCAAGGCGAGAGCGAGGCGGCCGAGGATTCCCTTCTGCCCGCCGAGATCGAAAGCGCCATCGCCTCGGCCCAGGACCTCGCCTCGCCGCCGACGAACACCGTCGCCGTCACCGCCTCGGCGTTTACCGAGATCACGGCCGCCAACGACACGCTGACGACCTATGTCCGCAACGAGAGCATCGCCACGTTCGCGCATTGGCGAGCCCTGTCGACGGCGAAGAATCCCGCCGATGCCCTGCGCCTTCAAGTTACGGAGATGCAGCGGGCAGCCGATGCCTCGTTGAGCTGCATCGCGAGTCTCGCACGCCGGGCAGGGCGCATCGCCGCAACGCTCCGCCGTCCGTGACACCCCTCGCGCTGACGCCCCGGCGCGTCTAGATATCCCGGATTCTGCAGCGGCTCCGCCGCCTGCCATCCGGGAGATCGCGATGTTTCATCGGCCGCTGCTCGCCTGCCTCGTCACGGCGACCATCGCCGTCTCGCCTAGTGCCCAGGCGCAGATGATGAAGACACCGGAGGCGCATGCACCGGCCAAGGCCGTGCCGAGTTCGAAGGGCGAGGTCGATCTCTCCTTCGCGCCGGTGGTGAAGCGGGCGGCACCCTCGGTGGTGAACGTCTACGCCTCGCATGTGGAGCAGCGCGGCACATCCCGCAGCGCCATGGACGAATTCATGCGCCGGTTCTTCGGTGAGCAGGGCTCGGGCCGCGGCCAGGGCATGCCGGGCGAGCGGGCGCAGAAGTCGCTCGGCTCCGGCGTCATCGTCGATGAGTCCGGCCTCGTCATCACCAACAACCACGTCATCGACAACATGAACGAAGTTCGTATCTCGCTCTCAGATCGGCGGGAGTTCGAAGCGAGCATCGTCCTGCGCGATCCGCGCACCGATCTCGCCGTGATCAAGATCAAGAGCCCCGTCGGCGGGCTCGTACCGATGCCCATGGGCGATTCGGAAGCTCTCGAGGTCGGCGACTTCGTCATGGCCATCGGCAACCCGTTCGGGGTCGGCCAGACGGTGACGCAGGGCATCGTCTCGGCCCTGGCGCGCACCCAGGTCGGTTCATCCGACTATCAGTTCTTCATCCAGACCGATGCCGCGATCAATCCGGGAAATTCCGGCGGTGCACTCGTCGATCTCAAGGGTCGGCTCGTCGGCATCAACACGGCGATCTATTCGCAATCGGGGGGAAGTCACGGCATCGGCTTCGCCATTCCCACCAGCATGGTCCGCGCCGTGGTCGAGACGGCCAAGGGTGGTGCCACCACCGTGCGTCGCCCCTGGCTCGGGGCGCGGGTGCAGAACGTCACGCCCGACATCGCCGAGAGCATGGGCCTCGACCATCCGACCGGGGTCCTGGTTGCGAGCCTGCAGCCGAAGAGCCCGGCCGAAGAGGCCGGCCTGAAACGCGGCGACCTGATCCTCACGGTGGACGACAAGGTCGTCGACGATCCGGAAGCCTTCGGCTACCGCTTCGCCCTCAAAGGCATCAGCGGCACCGCTAAGTTCGGCATCCTACGCGGCACCACCCGCTCCACCGTCTCGGTCAAGCTCGCCTCGGCCCCCGAGACGCGGCCGCGCGACGCGGTGAAGGTGCGCACGCGCTCGCCCTTCTTCGGGGCCACCCTAGTCAATACCTCGCCGGCCGTGGCCGAGGAGTTGCAGAAGGACTTCGCCAGCGAAGGCGTCGCGGTCTCGTCCATCGACGAAGGGTCCATGGCAGCCCGCGCCGGCCTCCAGATCGGCGACGTGATCGTCGCCATCAATGGCGTCCCGGTGACCACCACCAAGGACCTCGAGCGCCTGACCCGGTCAAGCTCGGGCATGTGGGAGATCGCGATCAATCGGGGCGGCGCCGTGCTGACGTCGGTGTTTGGTGGGTAGAGTCTGACGTCGGTTCACGCGGCCGGCATCCGGGGCCACCCGTCCGGATACGCTTGCGGGAGAGCCAGGCGGCTCAGGTCCCGGCTTGGCTCATGCCGAACTCAGGGCGGACGGAGACGACAATAATGCTGTCGCATGGCCACGACTGACCTTCGACCAAACCCTGTTCATCCTGTTCTCATGGGGAGCCAAGAGGCCGCCCAGATGCATCATCCACGGGGCGGGCGGGACACTCTTCGACCACGGCAAGGAGCACCCGCTGCACCGGGGTAGATCCGCCGAAACGCGGGGACGGAGCCATTTGCGGATTGCGGGATGACGCAGGCCACGTCTTCTATGCGTCGATGTCCGATCTCTTCGCTTCCGCCGGCCTGCAGAACGACGCGCCGCGCCCGCTTGCCGACCGACTGCGCCCGCGCTCCCTCGCCGAGGTGGTAGGACAGGAGCACCTGACCGGGCCGGACGGCTCCCTGACCCGGCTCCTCAGCGGAAAATCCTTCGGCTCGCTCGTGTTCTGGGGGCCACCGGGCACCGGCAAGACCACGGTGGCGCGTCTCCTGGCCCACGAGACCGATCTCAAGTTCGAGCAGATCTCGGCGATCTTCTCCGGTATCGCCGACCTGAAGAAGGTCTTCGAAGCGGCGCGCCAGCGCAGGACGATGGGGCAGGGGACGCTGCTTTTCGTGGACGAGATCCACCGCTTCAACCGGGCGCAGCTCGACGCTTTCCTCCCCGTCATGGAAGATGGAACCGTGACGCTCGTCGGCGCCACCACCGAAAACCCGTCCTTCGAGCTCAATGCCGCGCTGCTCTCGCGCGCCCGCGTCCTGCTGTTCCGCTCCCTCGACGATGCGGCCATCGCCAAGCTCCTGGTTCGCGCCGAGGCGTTGACCGAACGGCCGCTGCCTCTCGACGAAGAAGCGCGCGGCGTCCTCGTCCGCATGGCAGATGGCGATGGGCGCGCCTGCCTGACCCTGGCGGAAGAGGTCTGGCGCTCGGCCAAGCGCGACGAGATCTTCGATGCCGCGACCCTGCAGGACATCGTCCAGCGCCGGGCGCCGATCTACGACAAGAGCCAGGAAGGCCACTACAACCTCATCAGTGCCCTGCATAAGACGGTGCGCGGTTCCGACCCCGATGCGGCGCTCTATTATCTCTGCCGCATGCTCGACGGCGGGGAGGACCGACTGTTCATCGCCCGTCGCCTCGTGCGCATGGCGGTGGAGGATATCGGGCTCGCCGACCCGCAGGCCCTGGTCGTTGCCACCGCCGCCAAGGATGCGTTCGACTTCCTCGGCTCGCCGGAGGGTGAGCTCGCACTGGCACAGGTCACCGTCTATCTCGCCTGCGCGCCGAAATCGAACGCGGTCTACAATGCCTACAAGGCCGCGACGCGGGTGGCCAAGGAGCACGGCTCGCTGCCGCCGCCCCGGACCATCCTCAACGGCTCGACCAAGCTCATGCGCAAGATCGGCTACGGCGAGGGCTACCGCTACGATCACGACGAGCCGGATGCGTTCTCGGGCCAGGATTACTGGCCCGAAGCGCTCGGCCGGCAGCGTTTCTACGAGCCCACCGACCGGGGCATGGAAACCCGCTACGGCGACCGCCTCGACCATTGGGACGCCTTGAGGAAGCAACGCCGCGCCGAGGAGCGCTGATCTCTTCGTCCGCTCCTAAATCCCGTGATAGGGCGGCGCTCAGTCATGCAGAAGGCCACCCACGACCATGCGCGCCTATCGTAGCCTCGCCACCCGCTTTGCCCGCATCGGCGCCGTCGAGGACGCCGCAGGCATCCTCGGTTGGGACGCCCAGACGCTGATGCCCAAGGGCGCGGCGGAAGGCCGGGCCGAGCAGCTCGCCCAGTTGCGGGTCATTGCCCACGAGATCCTCACCGCCGCCGAGACCGGTGACCTGATCGCACAGGCCTCGGACGACGAGGCCGGCCTTGGTGCCTGGGAGCGGGCCAACCTGCGTGAGATGCGCCGCGCCTATCTTCATGCCTCGGCCGTGCCGGGCGATCTCGTCGCCGTGAGTTCCAAGGCGTCGTCCCGCTCCGAGATGGTCTGGCGGGAAGCGCGGGCGACATCCGACTTCGCGATGCTGGCGCCTCATCTCGCCGAGACCCTGCGCCTGCAACGGGAGGTCGGGGAGGCGAAGGGCGCCGCTCTGGGCCTCGCGCCCTACGACGCGCTCCTAGACGGCTACGATCCCGGCATGCGCCGGGCGGTGATCGATCCGCTCTTCTCAAGGCTTCGCGCGATTCTCCCGGGCCTGATCGGGACGATTCGCGACCGACAGGCGATGATGCCGGCGCCGATGCCATTGCCGGGACCGTTCCCGGTGGAGGCGCAGAAGGCCCTGGGGTTGGCGCTGATGCGCGCTGCCGGGTTCGATTTCGAGCGCGGACGCCTCGATATCAGCCTGCACCCATTCTGCGGCGGGGCCACCGACGACGTGCGCATCACCACACGTTACGACGAGGCCGACGCCACCCGCGCTCTCATGGGCGTCCTACATGAGACGGGTCACGCCCTCTACGAGCAGGGCCGGCCGCCTGCGTGGCTGCACCAGCCCGTGGGGAATGCCCGAGGGATGAGCCTGCACGAGAGCCAGTCGCTTCTGATCGAGATGCAAGCCTGCCGCTCCGCCGAGTTCTGTGCCTATCTCGCGCCTCGTCTGCGCGATGTTTTCGCAGGCGAGGGGAGCGCCTGGGACGCGGAGAACCTGCACGGCCTCTACACGCGGGTGGAGCCGGGCCTGATTCGGGTCGATGCCGACGAGGTGACGTATCCGGCGCACATCCTTCTGCGCTACGACCTCGAAACGGCGATGATCTCCGGCGACCTCGCCATCACCGATCTGCCGGGCGCGTTCGACGAAGGCATGCGCGATTTGCTCGGTATCGTCGTGCCGAGCGACCGGCTCGGCTGCCTTCAGGATATCCACTGGCCCGGCGGCAGCTTCGGCTATTTCCCGACCTACACCCTCGGCGCTATGGCGGCGGCGCAGCTGTTCCGCGCCGCCCGCGAAAGTCTGCCCGGCATCCCCGCCGATCTGGCGCGAGGCGATTTCACCGCCTTGCGCGGGTGGCTGCGCGAGAACGTCCACCAGCGCGGCAGTTTCCTGGAGACGGACGAGCTGCTCGTGACCACCACCGGCAAGCCCCTGGGTGCCGAGGATTACATGCGCCACCTGCGCCACCG
The DNA here is from genome assembly GCF_014845095.1 of Methylobacterium bullatum. Lineage (GTDB taxonomy): Bacteria > Pseudomonadota > Alphaproteobacteria > Rhizobiales > Beijerinckiaceae > Methylobacterium > Methylobacterium bullatum. Next base: position 21,680 of record NZ_NKUG01000044.1, read on the forward strand.
CTATCTCGGGGAAGGCTGAACGCTCGCATCGGCTGGTTGCGAATCGGTTGCGGCGTGGCGATCCTTCGCGGGGTCGGACGTCCCTCGGGGTTTGCCGCTGCAGCCAGGGCGCTATGCTCATGGCCGATTCAACCATCCGACCGGCCCGGCTCCGGGGAAAGGCGCGTTTACATGGTCGTCATCGTCGCAGTGATCGGGATCGTGGGTGCCGTGCTGTTCTGGATCATCCGCGCACATGGCACCGCGACGGCGCTGAGGGAGGTCAATCGCGACACGAAGGGACTTCAGCGCCGGGCAAAGTCGACCCTGGAGGAGATCATCGGCACGCCGCTGAAGCGAGTGCGGGACGTCAGGCTCGCTGCGGTGATCCTCATGATCCAGCTGGTGCGCACGGGCAGCCCCGTCACCGCCGCCGAGAAGACCAAGATTCTGGAATTCATGGATTCTCCGCTCCAGATCGATTCGATCTCAGCCACGTTCGAGCGAGCCTGGACCTATACCGAGGCCCGGCGGCCGTTCTCGCTGGTGGCCGACGAATTGCTGCCCCTGCTGCGGGACAACCTGACCGAGGCCGAGCGCCTGCACTTCATCGACATGCTCTCGCAAGTCGCCAGCGCCCATTCCGCCGCGAGCGAGCTGCAGCGCGAAGCGATCGTGCGGCTCAAGCGCCGGCTCACCGGTGGGAGCCCTGCGTTGAAGGCGAGCCGGGCCGGCGATTTCGGTCGTTGAGACCGGTGGACCCGGCGGAGCGCAGCCTGTAGGTCGGCGGCCCCCCCTTTCCAGCGGACAGACCGTCCGGAGATCCTACATGGCGGCCTGTGGCCTCGATTTCGGCACGTCCAACACCACGCTCGGCCTCGTCACCGAGCGAGGGCCGGCCCTGCTGCGGCTGGAGGGCGACCACGTCACGATTCCCAGCGCGATCTTTTTTCCACCGGGGGGGACGCCCCTCGTCGGCCGCGCAGCCATGGCGGAGTATGTCGAGGGCACGCCGGGCCGGCTGATGCGCAGCCTCAAATCGGTGCTGGGTTCCTCCCTGCTCGAGGAGACGACGCCGGTGGGGCGTGAGCGCATCCGCTTCCGCGACGTCATCGCCCGTTATCTCTCCGCCGTGAAGACGCGGGCCGAGGCGCAGGCCGGAACGGCCATCGACACAGTGGTCCACGGCCGCCCGGTCCATTTCGTCGATGGCGACCCGGAGGGCGACGCCCGTGCCGAGGATGCCCTGCGCGAGATCGCCCGGAGCATCGGCTTCCGCCACGTCTCGTTCCAATACGAGCCCATCGCGGCGGCGCTCGATTACGAGCAGCAGGTGACGGGGGAGGAGATCGCGCTCATCGCCGATATCGGCGGCGGCACGTCGGACTTCTCCATCGTGCGGCTCTCCCCCGAGCGCCATGCCAAGGTCGACCGGTCCGGCGACATCCTCGCCAATGACGGCGTGCGCATCGGCGGCACCGACTTCGACCGGCGTCTCAGCCTTGGCACGGTGATGCCGCTGTTTGGCCTCGGCAGCCCGATGAACCGGGGCGATCTCGACGTGCCGAGCGGCTATTTCCACGATCTCGCCACCTGGTCGAGCATCAATCGGCTCTACAACGCCAAGACTTTGCGCGAGATCGAGGAAGTCCGCCGCGACGCGCGCCGGCCGGACCTGATCGCTCGGCTCTACGCCGTCGTGGAGGCCGAGCGCGGGCATTCCCTCGCGATGGAGGTGGAGGGCGCCAAGATCGCAGCCTCGGATGCGGGCCAGGGCGGCGTGGCCCTCGGCTGGGTCGAGCCAGGCCTCGCCGCCACTCTCGACCATGCCGGCCTCGTGGCTCAGACGGAGGAGCTCTCGCGGCGCATCGCCGAAAGAATCGGTCGTTGCCTGAACCAGGCGGGATTGCCGGCGGAGGGCATCGACGCCCTGTTCCTCACCGGCGGGTCGACGGGTCTGCCGCATGTCCGCGCCGCTTTGGTGGCGGGCGTGCCGAACGCCCGCGTCGTCGACGGCGACACGTTCGGCTCCGTCGGGACGGGCCTCACGATTGAGGCGGGTCGCCGCGCGGCCTGACCTCCGGTTCATGCAGCGCCCCGTTCTCGAAGCGCTTTGCCGAGAGAGGCGAGGGTGTTACGAGCACTCGATGACCACCAGACCACCATCACGCGGCAATGCCGGACGCAAAGGTTCCGGCGCCGGCAAGGGCCGGCCGCCCGGCAGCGGCGGCAAGCCCTACCGTCCCGGCAAGCCCGGCGCGTTCCGCAGGCCCGACCGCGAAGGCACCGGCCCGCGCACGAGCGCCCTCGACGCCGCCCATCGCGCGGCGCAGTTGCGCGGCGAGGCCGACAAGCGCGCGCCCTGGCGGCCCGGCGATGCCCCTGAGACGCCGGACGACGACGAAGCCTCGGTTCCCCGCGCTCCTCGGACGCGGTCGCCCCGTAACGAGGTCGCGGCGAAAGCCTTCGACACGCCGCGTCCGCGCCGTACCGGCGCCAAGCCCCCGGAACCGGCGGTCGAGGGACCGACCCGGCGCGAGCAGCGCGCGGCCGCCTCCGCGACCCTCGCCTCCGGCGTGCAGACGCTGATCGTCGAGGAGGACGAGGCTGAGATGCGGATCGACCGCTTCCTGACCACGCGTTTTCCGCAACTGCCCTTCACCCGTGTCCAGAGCATCGTCCGCAAGGGCGAGCTGCGGGTTGACGGCAAGCGCGCCAAGCCGAACGACCGCCTCCTGCCGGGCATGAGCGTGCGCGTGCCGCCCCTCAAGCTCGACCCGGTGGCGGAACGGCCGCGCAGTGTCGCGCGTGACGCCACCGACGCCGACTTCCTGCGCTCGCTCATCCTCTACGAGGATGCGGATATGATGGTGCTGAACAAGCCCTTCGGCCTCGCGGTCCAGGGCGGCTCCGGCACCGTGCGCCACGTGGACGGGCTGCTGGAGGCCCTGACCGGGCCGGACGGGCAGAAGCCGCGCCTCGTCCACCGCCTCGACAAGGACACCGCCGGTTGCCTCATCGTCGCCAAGACACGCCTGGCGGCGGCGACCCTCGCCAAGAGCTTCCGATCGCGGTCCGCCCGCAAGGTCTACTGGGCGCTCACCGCCGGTGTCCCGCGCGTGCCTCAGGGCCGGATCTCGACCTACCTCGCCAAGGAGGAAGCTCCCGACGGCGACGCCCGGATGCGGGTAGCCCAGCACGGCGACGACGGCGCCGCCCACGCGCTCACCTATTACGCGATGGTCGACAATGCGGCGCAGAAGCTGTCCTGGCTTTCGTTGAAGCCCGTGACCGGGCGCACGCATCAGCTCCGCGCCCATGCCGCGCATATCGGCCATCCCATCGTCGGGGATCCGAAATATTTCAGCGTCGAGAACTGGGCCTTGCCGGGAGGTATCCAGAACCGCTTGCACCTGCTGGCACGCCGCATCGTCATCCCGCATCCGCGCACGCTGAAGCCGGTGGACGTGACGGCGCCGCTGCCGCCGCATATGGCGCAGAGCTGGAACCTGCTGGGCTTCGACGCCTCGCGCTACGATCCCATCATCGAGGCGCCGGAGGCGTGATCCGCTTTGGCCGCATCGGCGGGGAGGATCCGCGGATGCGCCTTGGCAATCGGGCGCCATGCCTTATCCTTGTGGTCGACCTCACCCGTCGTTGCAGCGAGAACCCATGCCGATGACGTTCGCGACCATGGCCAGCACCGCCCTGATCGGCCTGTTCGTGTGCTTCGGATCAGCGTCGCTGACGTCTGAGGCTGTCGCGCAGGCGACGGGTCCACAGCAGAATACGCCGAGTCCTGCGGCAAAAGCGGCTCCCGCTCCGGCGGCCCAGAATCAGGCACCGCCGCCTCCCTCCGTAGGCCGCCATGGATCGCAGGTGCGGGCGGGCGACCGCAGGCGACGGTCCTATGCCAGCTGTAATCGGTTGTCGCATGCGCGCGGCCTGCGCGGCGGCGTGCGACGTCGCTTCCTGATCCGCTGCAAGCTCGGCTACGAGCGCCAGAAGCCCGGACAGGTTCCGGCCCAGCAATCGCCGCAGGGGCGCCAGCCGTGATGCGGCCACGCGGGACGGTCCCGTGAAACTCGTCGTCTTCGACGTCGACGGGACTCTCGTCGACAGCCAGCACCTCATCGTCGCCGCGCAAGGCATGGCCTTCGCCGAACACGGGCTCGAAGCGCCCGCGCGTGCGGTGGCCCTCTCCGTCGTCGGGCTCTCCCTGCCGCAGGCCTTCCGGCGCCTCGTTGGCGAGGATGGGCCCGTGGAGGGCCTGTCCGAGAGCTACAAGCGCGCCTTCAACACCCTACGGCTCGATCCCGCCTATGAGGAACCGCTCTTCCCCGGCATGGCCGACCTGATCGAACGCCTGCGCGCCCGCGACGACCTTCGGCTCGGGGTCGCCACGGGAAAATCCCGACGCGGGGTCGACCGTCTGATCGAAAGTCATGGCTGGGGCAAGGTCTTCGCCACCATCCAGACCGCGGACGACGCACCATCGAAGCCCGACCCGGCGATGCTGCATCAGGCGATGGCCGAGGTTGGCGCATTGCCGGAGACCACGGTGATGATCGGAGACACCACCTACGACATGGACATGGCGGTCAGTGCCGGCGCGGCCGCCATCGGTGTCGCGTGGGGTTATCACCCGCCGGGTGCCTTGCTCGGAGCCGGGGCGGTGACCGTGGTGGAAACCGCCTCCGCGCTGGCGGATATGTTCTCGGGAAGTTTTCGCGAGTCCGGCGCGGGCACCAGCATCGGCGACCTCGCGTCCGACTAGACGCGGTACCGGAACAGCGATCTAACCCGGCTCAGCGCTCGCGGGCCGATGCGCGATGCGCTAGAACCCCGCCCCATGAGCAACGACGATCCCGCCGGCTGGCTCGGCGCCTCCGATGCCCCTCCCGTTCACGACCCACACCGTGCCGTGCGCGCGCAGACGCGTGTCGCCCTGCCGAAGCGGTTCTACGCGGAGGCCGATCTCACAGACGACGAAGGCGGGTTTCGCCTGACCCTCGATGGACGGTCCGCCAACACGCCGGCGCGCAACCCGCTGCGCCTGCCGACGCGGGCGCTGGCCGAGGCCGTGGCCGCCGAATGGGCAGCGCAGGTCGAGTTCATCGACCCGTCGACCATGCCGCTGACGCGCCTCGCCAACACCGCCATCGACGGCGTCGCCCCCCGCCGCGAGGCGGTGATCGACGACCTCTCGGCCTATGCCGGAACGGATCTCGTCGCCTACCGCGCCGCCGACCCGGAACGCCTCGTGGCCGATCAGGCTCGCGCCTGGGATCCGGTGATCGAATGGGCACACGAGGCCTTTGATGCGCGCCTCATCCTCAGCGAGGGGGTGATGCACGTCACCCAACCCGAGACGTCGGTGACCGCCTTGCGCGGCGCGATCGAAGCGGTCGAAGGGCCGTTCCGGCTGGCGGCTCTCCACACGATGACCACGCTCACGGGCTCGCTCCTCATCGCGCTGGCCACCCTGCACGGACGCCTGACCCCGCAGGAATCCTGGGCGGCGGCACATGTGGACGAGGCCTATCAGGCCAGTGTCTGGGGAAGCGACGCCGAGGCGGAAGCGCGCCATGTCCTGCGCAAGGCCGAATTCGAGTCTGCGGCGGAGTTGGCAAAGCTTGCCCGTTAAATCCATTTTCGCTGCCTGCCCTCCGTGCTAAGGCGCTTTTGACTCTGAACCGCCAAGCCGTGCCCAAACATGCGGTATGGCGCCAATTCCTCGCACCCATCTCAAGGCTCACCGCGCATGAAGGATATTCTCGAGAAGCTCGAAGAGCGGCGCGCTCAGGCTCGCCTCGGCGGCGGCGAAAACCGCGTCGTGGCCCAGCACAAGCGTGGCAAGCTGACGGCGCGCGAGCGCATCGAGCTCCTCCTCGACCATGGGTCGTTCGAGGAATTCGACATGTTCGTGCAGCACCGCTCCACAGATTTCGGGATGGAGAAGCAGAAGATCCCCGGTGACGGCGTGGTGACCGGCTGGGGCACCATCAACGGGCGCACCGTCTTCCTGTTCTCGAAGGACTTCACCGTCTTCGGCGGCTCGCTCTCGGAAACGCATGCCGCGAAGATCGTCAAGGTCCAGGACATGGCGCTGAAGATGCGGGCCCCAATCATCGGCATCTTCGATGCCGGTGGCGCCCGCATCCAGGAAGGCGTCGCGGCTTTGGGCGGCTACGGCGAGGTGTTCCGCCGCAACGTCGCCGCCTCCGGCGTCATTCCGCAGATCTCCGTCATCATGGGCCCCTGCGCGGGCGGCGACGTCTACTCGCCGGCCATGACCGACTTCATCTTCATGGTCCGCGACACGAGCTACATGTTCGTCACCGGCCCCGACGTGGTCAAGACAGTGACCAACGAAGTGGTCACGGCCGAGGAACTCGGCGGCGCCAAGGTCCACACCACCAAGTCCTCCATCGCCGACGGATCGTTCGAGAACGACGTGGAGGCGCTCCTCCAGGTCCGCCGCCTCGTCGACTTCCTGCCCGCCAACAACATCGACGGCGTGCCGGAGATCGAGAGCTTCGACGACCCCCTACGCCTCGACAAGTCCCTCGACACCCTGATCCCGGACAACCCGAACAAGCCCTACGACATGGGCGAGTTGATCCGGCGCGTGGCCGACGAGGGCGATTTCTTCGAGATCCAGGCAACCTATGCCCGCAACATCATGACGGGCTTCGGCCGCATCGAGGGCCGCACCGTCGGTTTCGTCGCCAACCAGCCGATGGTGCTGGCCGGCGTGCTCGATTCCGACGCCTCCCGCAAAGCGGCGCGCTTCGTGCGCTTCTGCGACGCGTTTTCGATCCCGATCGTGACCTTCGTCGACGTGCCGGGCTTCCTTCCGGGCACCGCCCAGGAATACGGCGGCCTCATCAAGCACGGCGCCAAGCTGCTCTTCGCTTACAGCCAGGCCACCGTGCCGCTGGTGACGATCATCACCCGCAAAGCCTTCGGCGGCGCCTACGACGTGATGGCCTCCAAGCACGTGGGTGCGGACATCAACTACGCGTGGCCGACCGCGCAGATCGCGGTGATGGGCGCCAAGGGCGCGGTCGAGATCATTTTCCGAAGCGAGATCGGCGATACCGACAAGATCGCGGCACGGACCAGCGAATACGAGGACCGTTTCCTCTCGCCCTTCGTCGCGGCCGAGCGCGGCTATATCGACGAGGTGATCATGCCCCACTCGACGCGTAAACGCATCGCCCGGGCGCTCGGCATGCTCCGCACTAAGGAGATGGAGCAGCCCTGGAAGAAGCACGACAACATCCCGCTCTAAGCGGTGGAAGGCTTCCCCCCGGGGAAGCCTGTTCCCAGCGGCCCACCGCGAAGCGGACGGTGGGCCGGGACGTGAGGTGCGGGAGCGGCGATGACGTCTTCGACCACCCCAATCTCCACCTCATCGTCAGGTGCCGCGGCAGCGCCGTCGAGAAAGGCTCCAGCCGGACCTGAGCGAACGAAAGAGCTCCTCAAGGCCCACATACGCGGGGCACCTCCGGATGAGGTGGTTCGATGGGATGGATGAGCGTGCTCAGCCGACCGTCCGTTCGAAGTTCCGGCTCCGTCCGGTCAGGATGATCCGACGGTCGTCCCGGAAGGCCGCCATACCTACCAAATGCTCGGCACCCTCACCCCTATCGCGATTGTTCCCGGACGCAGCCAGGATGATCCGACGCAGGAGGGGCACATCGATAGCTTGACGCCGATGGTTCGCGGCTTGCACCGCCAAGGGCCGGCTACCAGGTCGCTGGGTTGGGTTGGACCGGAACCTCCGCTCTGAGCATCCCCAACGCCCCATCATAGCAAGACAAACAGGACCTTTTCTTTCGAGGGCACTGTCGGCAGCGACGTGAACAAACCTGCAAATCCCTATCACCGATTGCCGTCACCTCGATACGGAAATAAACCGCTCCGACGATGATTGCCTTAAAAACTTACCGCCCCTCGTTTTTCAGTTGCAACCTCCAATTTGACCGTTACGCTCAATCTAGTGATCAAAATCCTTATTGGATAGATTCTATGATTCGCCATTCCAACTATTAAACTCACGGTAGGTGCAGGTTACAATGATGACGATTCCATCACTGTATTTCCTCCGCAACGGTATGACGACGATCCGGAAGCAGATATTTTTGTCCGATCCGTCGGAGTCGATGAGCGGCTCGTGATTCGCGATAGCGATGGAGACGGGACGACATTGTTCTACTTTTCTGAAGACCGCTTGTCGCACCATGCTACGGCGTTTTCGGGAGGCTACGATTTCAACTTTTCCGACCGCCTTGGAAAAACGACACTCGAGGGCGGAAATTTCGCCGACGTCCTGACCGGCGGATCCGGCTCGGACAGCCTTCTTGGCGGGCTCGGAGGCGACACGCTCAATGGTCGTCGCGGCAACGACGCGCTGGAAGGAGGCGCTGGCGCCGACATCCTGAACGGCAGCTTGGGAACCGACACGGCGAGCTACCAAAATTCCTCAGCGGGCGTCACCGTCAACCTGAACACGGGGGTCAATCGAGGTGGCGATGCCGAAGGCGACGTCTTGATCAGTATCTCCAGGATCAATGGCAGCACCCATGGAGACGATCTTACGGGCAGCGCCGCCGCCAATACCTTGATCGGCAATGGAGGGAGCGACTCTCTTTACGGCCTCGGGGGAAATGACCGCTTGGTCGTTGCCAATAGTCCCGTGATCGTCAACGGAGGCACGGGGAAAGACGCATTGATCGTCACAGGCGCAATCGAACTTACGGACAGCAACTTCAGGAATATCGAAAAAACTTACGTTCGGAACGGTGGTGATGCGTCGTTCGAGTTGGTGACCCATGGTCAAACCATCGTATCTCAAACGACTTCGGAGATTGGTACACTTATCAATGGTTCGCAGGGAAACGATCGGATCTCGTCCGGTGACGGCAGCGATATCATCATTGGTGGAACCGGTAACGACAAGCTTTTTTCAGGTTTAGGCGATAACATCTTTGGCTATGAAAATGCAAATTTTGGGCGAGACAATATATATAACTTTGAAGTGAATACTGATCGTCTGCTCATAACGTCCATCGCGAGAAGCTTCAGCGACGTTGAAATCAAGGCGATCAACGACGGTCAGGATACAGAGATCACGTTCGCCAGGATTGCAGACGCGTCGCAAAAAATAATTCTGCACGATGTCGTAGCATCGAGCCTGACGGAGGGAAGTTTTATCATCTAGTCGTTCCTGAACGGCAACTCACCCCAAGACATGAGCATGCGTGGGACAGACAGACGCGGCTCGTTGCCATGAGTGTACTTCGACCAGGCGTACACTCGGGCGACAGAGACATATTTTTATTCGAGACTCGAAGGCACTGGGCTCCGGAAGTGGTGTCGGGTCCGGGCCGACGATCGCGGCTCAGGCGCCACCCCGCTCGAAGATCAGGTTCAGCCGAGTGCGGGCGATCTGCCGATAACCTCGGGCCTCGAGCAGACCGACGAGGTCGATCTGCCATTGCGCCGTGCCATCCTCGATGACGAGCAGACGAGGGTGCAGGGAGACCGGTGCCTCGCGGAAAAACGGCTCCAGGATCAGATCCTCGGCACCCTCCACATCCAGCTTGATCGCGTCGATGCGGGTGATGCCCTCGCCCTGGGCGAGCCCAAGCAGGGTGACCGCCGGCACGCGGATCTGCGCGCCCTCGTTGGTGCCGACGATCTTCAGGCTCGATTCGCCACGGTTGCGCGGGTCAACGAACAGCGTCAGTTCGCCGGCCTTGTCGGCTACTGCGCAGGCCACCGCCTTCACTGTGCCGAACGGGTTCTGGGCGATGTTGTAGGTCAACCGGTCGAACACGTCGGGCTGCGGCTCGACGGCGAGGATGCGAGCACCCGGACCGGCGAAAGCAGCGACGAAGAGGGCGTAGGCGCCGATATTCGCACCGATATCGAGGAAGGTGCAGCCCGGCTTCAGGCGTGAGGCCAGCAGCGCCCGCTCGTCGGGATCGAAGAATTGCGGGGTAAACAGCACCTTCTTCTCGCAATTGTTGTTGTAGGGGTGCAGCCGCATGCGCGCGCCGAACCGCTCCACGTCGAGGGGCCGTCCATGCAGCATCGTGATGGCCAGCCGGCGCAGAAAGAAGCCGATGCGCCGCCCCGCCCAACTCTTGCCGGAGAGCGTCACGGTGCGGTCGGTGATACGCGCCACCAGCCCTCGGGGCGCGTAGGTGCCGAAAGGCTGGATGGCGGAAGATTGCGTGTCAGTCATTGTGGTGGGTGATGCCAGCCCGACAGGCGCACGGCAAGCATCGCCTGTCGTTCGACGCTGTCGGCTAGACCTGCACAAATCGGCGTCGTGCCTACAAACAACGCAGCCTCGAGATTATCCCCTGCGCAAGCGATCATCGGAGAGGCACCATCGGCAACCCTCGAGACCTCCGGAATCATAGGTGGAAACGGGACCGTCCTAGGGGAAAAAACGGGATGCTGCAGCGACATCTCAGAATCATTCGACATGGCACGCGCCGTGCGAATGCCCCGACGTGGGCAACGGCGCCCGCGAGAGACGCCTCCGAAATCGGGCGGCTCGTGCTCACTGTGGCGTGAGCGACCAATCTCTCCCCACCCCGCAATGGGGGCCACTCGCACCGAGTGCCGGGAGACATCAGATCGCCTGGAGCCTCTCCGCATGCAGTCCCAAAAAGCCACCCGAATCGATCTGTTCAGTCTGGCCACGCCGCAGATGCGCGCGTTCCATATCACATGGCTCGCCTTTTTCGTCTGCTTCTTCGCCTGGTTCGCGGTCGCGCCGCTGATGCCGGTGATCAAGGGCGAGTTCGAGCTCACCAACGATCAGGTCTACAACATCAACATCGCCGCGGTCGGCATCACCATCCTGGTGCGCCTGCTGATCGGGCCGATGTGCGATCGGTTCGGCCCCCGCCTGACCTATACCGGCCTTCTGATCCTCGGATCGGTCCCGGTGATCGGCATCGCCTTCGCCAACTCCTATGAGAGCTTCCTGTTCTTCCGCCTCGCCATCGGAGCCATCGGGGCGAGCTTCGTCATCACCCAGTTCCACACCTCGGTGATGTTCGCGCCGAACGTGGTGGGCACCGCCAATGCCACCGTGGGCGGCTGGGGCAATGCCGGCGGCGGCGTCACCCAGAGCGTGATGCCGCTGATCCTCGCGGCCCTCGTCAGCGTCGGCGTCGAGAAGACGATGGGCTGGCGTCTGTCGATGATCGTGCCGGGCGTGATGATGCTCGTCGTCGCCTTCCTCTACTTCCGGTTCACGCAGGACACGCCCGAAGGCAACATCATGGAGCTGCGCGCCCGCGGCATCGCGGTGGATTCCGGCAAGAAGGGCGGCTGGGCGGTCTTCAAGCAGGCGATGACGAATTACCGGGTGTGGATGCTCGCCATCACCTACGGCGCCTGTTTCGGCGTCGAGATCTTCATCCACGCGGTGGCGGCGACCTATTATGTCGAGCGCTTCAGCCTCGATCTGACCCAGGCCGGCATGGCGGCGGGCAGTTTCGGCTTGCTGGCCCTGTTCGCCCGCGCGCTCGGCGGCATCGCCTCGGACCGGGTCGCACGCTCGAAGGGCCTCGACGGCCGCACCTTGCTCCTGTTCGCCCTGATGGTCGGCGAAGGAATCGGCCTCCTCGCCTTCGCCTATGCCGGCTCGGTGGTACTGGCCGTCGTCGCCATGCTCGCCTTCGGCCTGTTCACCCACATGGCCTGCGGCGCCACCTACGCCCTCGTGCCGTTCATCGACCGCAAGGCGCTCGGCGGCGTTGCCGGTATCATCGGCGCCGGCGGCAATGTCGGCGCCGTGGCGGCGGGCTTCCTGCTCAAGGGTGTCGGCAACCTGCCCGGCGCTCTGTTCATCCTCGGCATCGCCGTGCTGATCTCGTCGCTCTGCGCAATCTCGGTGCGCTTCTCGCTCACGCACAAGGAGACTGAGCAGAAACTCTACGACGAGGCGGTCGCCCAGCGCGCCGTCACCAGCGGACAGCCCGCCTTCGCCTGAGCGACGATCCCACTGGGGGCTGCAGCGCAGGCTGCGGTCCCTTGGTCGTTTGATCCGGCAAGGGAGGAAACGTCTCCCTGCCCGGATACCTGGGCGTCAACGGAAGGTGATCCAGATTGCAGCAAAGGCCCCTGCGCGGCTCTCGGTGATCGATCCAAATTGGGTTCTGCTACGCTTCACCCGCTTCAAGGTGTGTGCGGAGGTAACTGACCGTCGATCCATCTGAAAGCCGTCACGCCAACGCGGCCTGGAGCTTCGAAAAGCAGCTCCGCCAATCCTCACGATAGGCATTCCGGACGTCTGCGCTGACGATGCGGCGATGGGTGAGCGTGATCTCCGTAGCCCGGTCGCCGACGGAGAGCAGATCGACATGGATCAGGGTCTCGCCGATGCGCAGGAGCGGGTTCGGTCCCTCATACGTCCAAGTCTGATGCAGAGAATGCCCCCGCCTGATCTCCTCGTAGTGCCCGGTCACGGAATGGGACGCTCCATCCGGATCGCGCCGCCGCAATAGAAACGCGCCGCCGACCCGCAGGTCGGTCTCCGCGAGTTCCATGACGGAGGCGCCGGGCGCGAGCCAGCGCATGATGAGCAGAGGATCGGTCCAGGCACGGAAAACGTCCGGATGCGGGGCGCGCACGACGTGTTTGAGGACGACAACGGGTACGATCTGAATCATGGGCCGTTCGTATCCTCGCAAATCGACCGGGACGACCCGACCGGAGCGGTGCCGCTGTGACGATCACACCGTTCATCGCGCCGGAGACGCCGAGCAGCAAGGGGAGTTAAGCCGGCCGAACCCGCGCGAAACGAGGAAAAAGCTTTCCTGTCACCGCTTCGGATATTCGCACCTTGCCTCCGTTCCGTTCAGGGGCGAATTTGACGGCCCATGGAGGCCGTCCATCGACCGACGGAGCCTTCCATAAAAGGTATAGACAAGCCCGATGCAGACCTTCGATTCCGACGGGACCACCATCGCCTATATCGACGTGCCGGCGAAGGGCGGCAGCGGCGATCCGATCGTGCTGATCCACGGATTTGCCTCCAACCATTCCGTGAACTGGGTCAATACGCTTTGGGTGAAGACCCTGTCCGAGGCGGGGCGCCGGGTCGTCGCCCTCGACAATCGCGGGCATGGCGAGAGCGAGAAGCTCTACGATCCGGAGGCTTACGGCTCCGACATCATGGCGCAGGACGCGCGGCGGCTGCTCGACCATCTCGGCATCGCCCGCGCCGATATCATGGGCTATTCCATGGGCGCGCGGATCGCGGCCTACCTCGCCCTCGATGAGCCGGCGCGGGTACGTTCGGTGCTTCTCGGCGGTCTCGGATTGCATCTGGTGGAGGGCAAAGGACTGCCGAACGGGATCGCCGAGGCCCTGGAAGCGCCCCCCGGCGAGAAGGCGCCCAACCTCACCGCCGCCGCTTTCCGCACCTTCGCCGAGCAGACGAAGAGCGATCTCAGAGCGCTGGCCGCCTGCATGCGCGGCTCGCGCCAAACACTGTCGCGGGAAGAGGTCTCGCAGATCGAGGCGCCGACCCTTGTCACGGTGGGCACGCTCGACACGGTTGCCGGCTCGGCCCCGGCGCTGGCTGCCCTCATGCCCAATGCCAGGAGCCTGGAACTTCCCAACCGCGATCACAGCACGGCGGTGGGCGACAAGCAGCACCGGCAGGGCGTCCTGGCCTTCCTCGATGGGCGACCCTGAGGAGGATCAGCTTTTCAGCCGATAGCCGGTCCGAAAGATCCAGGTCACACTGCCGAGGCAGAGGGCGAGGAAAATCAGGGTCATCGCGAGGCTGATCTCGACCCGCACGTCGGAGGTGCCGAAGAAACTCCAGCGGAAGCCGCTGATGAGGTAGACGACCGGGTTGACGAGGCTGACCGCGCGCCAGAACGGCGGCAGCATCTCGATGGAATAGAAGCTGCCGCCGAGGAAGGTGAGGGGCGTCACCACCAGAAGCGGCACGAGCTGGAGCTTCTCGAATCCGTCCGCCCAGAGGCCGATGAGGAAGCCGAACAGGCTGAACGTCACCGCCGTGAGGAGCAGGAACGCCGCCATCCAGAGCGGATGCTCGATCCGCAAGGGAACGAACAGGGCAGCGGTGGCGAGGATGATCAGGCCGATCAGGATGGATTTCGACGCGGCCGCGCCGACATAGCCGAGCACGATCTCGAAGGGAGAGACCGGCGCCGACAGGATCTCGTAGATCGTGCCGGCAAAGCGCGGAAAGTAGATGCCGAAGGAGGCGTTGGCGATGCTCTGCGTCAGGAGCGAGAGCATGATCAGCCCCGGCACGATGAAGGCGCCATAGGCGATGCCATCCACCGAGGCCATACGCGACCCGATCGCTGCGCCGAAGACCACGAAGTAGAGCGATGTGGCGATGACCGGCGCGACGATGCTCTGCAACCCCGTGCGCCAGAACCGGGCCATCTCGAAGCGGTAGATCGCACCAACCGCCGGCCAGTTCATCGACAACGGATTCATGCCTGCTCCCTCACGAGATCGACGAAGATGTCCTCCAGCGAACTCTGGCTGGTGGAGAGATCGCGGAAGGGGATGCCAGCGGCGGCGAGGTCGGTGAGGAGCGTGGTGATCCCGGTGCGCTCACTCTTGGTGTCGTAGGTGTAGACGAGTTCCTGGCCATCCACCGACAGGGTCAGACCGTGCGGAGCCAGCTCGTCCGGCAGGGCGGGAAGGGGGTTCTGCAATTGCAGGGTCAGTTGCTTCTTGCCGAGCTTGCGCATCAGCTCGGCCTTCTCTTCCACCAGGATGATCTCGCCCTTCCGGATCACGCCGACGCGGTCGGCCATCTCTTCGGCCTCGTCGATGTAATGGGTGGTGAGGATGATGGTGACGCCCTGATCTCGGAGCTTGCGCACCAACCGCCACATGTCCTGGCGCAGTTCCACGTCGACACCGGCCGTCGGCTCGTCGAGGAACAGGATGCGAGGTTCGTGACTGAGCGCCTTGGCGATGAGTACGCGCCGCTTCATACCCCCGGACAGGGTCATGATGCGGCTGTCCTTCTTGTCCCACAGTGACAGGTCGCGCAGGACCCGCTCGATATTGGCAGGGTCGGGTCTCATGCCGAACAGGCCCCGACTGAAGCTCGTCGTGTCCCACACCGTCTCGAATGCGTCGGTGGTGAGCTCCTGCGGTACGAGACCGATGGCCCTGCGCGCCTCGCGGTAATCCGCCCCGATCTCGTGGCCATCCACCGTGACGGTACCGGAGCTCGCGCGGACGAGTCCGCAGACGACGCTGATCAGCGTCGTCTTCCCGGCGCCGTTAGGACCGAGAAGGGCGAAGATCTCACCCTTTTTGATGTCGAGGTGAATATTCTTGAGGGCATGGAGGCCGGAGGCGTAGACCTTCGACAGGCCGGATATGGAGATGATCGGCGGCATCTGATCTCCATGGATTATTTTTGTGGGGATGGGCGTGCGCGCCGCCTTACCACGATAGGGGGTGCGGCCCGCGAGTGTGATGCGGCACGTCAGGCAACAAAAAAGCCGCCCGGTGGGCGGCTTTCACGAAACGATCGTTCTTAAAAACGTCAGGCCCGGAGACGGCCCTTGACCTCATCGAGACTGGAACGGACCAGCGACAGGGCGGCGTCGCCCTGCATGCGCTCGCGGAGCACCACCTCGGACACTTTCACGGCTGCGTCGGCTGCGGCGGCGCGGACCTGGGCGGTGGCCTGGACCTCGGCCTGGGCGATCTTGGTCTCGGCCGACTTGGTGCGGCGAGCGATGAACTCGTTCAGACGGGCATGGCCCTCGTCGGCGATGCGCTGGGCCTCTTCGCGGGCTCCGGCGACAATCGCTTCGGCTTCGGACTCAGCCTGGCTGCGGCGCTTCTTGTAGTCGGCCAGCACCGTGGCGGCCTCCTCGCGCAAGCGGCGGGCTTCGTCGAGTTCGGACCGAACGCGGCGGCCGCGGGTGTCGAGGGCCTTGGTAACCTGTGCGAAGCCGCCGACCTTCCACACGACGCCCATGAACAGGACGAAGGCGACGGCGACCCAGAACTCGGCATCCAACAACATTCTCGTCGTCCTATTTCGTTGGCGTCCGGCCGGTCAGGGCCGGACCGGTCACGTCTGCTGCTGGCGCACTCAGTGCGGGATGGCGACGCGGTTCAGTGCGGTATCGAGACTGGCCTGGTCGGGAGCCGTCCCGGTGAGGCGCTCGACGATGGCGGAGGCCGTTTCGCCGGCGATGGAGCGAACGCTGCCCATGGCTTCGGCGGTGCGGGTACGAATCGTAGCTTCGGAGGCCGCGATCCTGTCGTTGAGCTCGGCCTCGAGCGTCTTGCGACGAATTTCAGCCTCGGAGCTCAGGGCAGCGCGGGTCTCGGCGGCGATGGTGCGGGCCTTCGCCTGGGCATCGGCCAGCGACTTCTCGTAGGCGGCGCCGGCTGCCTCGGCCTCGGACTTCATGCGCTGGGCCTCGTCGAGATCGGACGAGAGGCGCGTGGCGCGGTCGTGCAGGATCGCCTGGATGCGGGGCAGGGCCACCTTGTCCATCAGGTAGTAGAGCAGGCCGAAGGCCAGCGCGAGCCAGATCAGCTGCGAGAGAAAGGTATGGCTCTCGAAGGGCGGAAAGCCGCCGCCATGTTCGGACGCGGGCGATGCCATGATGCCTTCATGGGTTGCGGTCGGATGGGCCGGCTGAGCCATGACGTCCTTCGCTCAAAGTAAGTTCGTGAATGAGGACCGGGCGCGCGTCCAGAAGAATGGGGCGCCCGGTCCGGGTCTGCTGTCGGATCGACGAACGTCGTCGGTCTCAGACGGCGAACAGGAGGAGCAGCGCGACGAGCAGCGAGAAGATGCCGAGCGCTTCCGTCAGCGCGAAGCCGAGGAGCAGGTTGCCGCGCTGGCCGTCGGCGGCCGACGGGTTGCGAAGGGCACCGGCGTAGAACTGGCCGAAGAGATTGCCGAGGCCGATGGCGGCGCCCGCCATTCCGAGGCAGGCGAGGCCGGCGCCGATGTACTTAGCGGCTAAGGGATCCATCAAATTGCTCCTGGTGTCGGTTCGTTCGTTGCGTGGAGAGAAATCCGGCCGCAACCGCGGACCGGGGACGGAAGGGGATACCGCCGGGGCCTAGTGGCCGGGGTGGAGGGCGTCGCTCAGGTAGATCGAGGCGAGCGTCGCGAAGACGTAGGCCTGCAGACCGGCGACGAGGAACTCGAGGGCCGTCACCGCGACGCTGAGAGCCAGCGGCAGCGGCGAGATCGCACCCCAGGCGCCCGCGGCGAGGAGCGCCGGAACGAAGCCCGCGAAGATCTTGAGGGCGATGTGGCCGGCGAGCACGTTGGCGAAGAGACGCACCGCGAGGCTGATCGGCCGCGAGACGAAGGAGACGATCTCGATGGCGACGATCATCGGCATCAGCCAGCCCGGCACGCCGGAGGGCACGAACACCTTCAGGAACTTCGTGCCGTGGGCCATGAAGCCATAGACGATGACGGTGGTGATCACGAGGAGCGCCAGCGCGAAAGTCACGATGATGTGGCTTGTCACGGCGAACGCATAGGGGATCATGCCGAACATGTTCAGGACGAGGACGAACATGAACAGGGAGAAGATCAGCGGCATGAACCGCTCGGACCCGTGCCCGGCCGACTGACGGAGGGTCGAGCCGATGAACTCGTAGAACACCTCGGCCACGGACTGCATCCGGCCCGGCACCACCGAGCGCTGCGCCGTCGCCACGATCGTGATCAGCGCGATGATCCCGACAGCGGCGAACATGTACAGCGCCGACTGGGTGAACGCGATTTCCTGATTGCCGATATGACCGAAGGATACGAGCGGCTTGAGCTCGAACTGGTGGATCGGATCCATCTTTACGGCCATTGCCGCTACCGTCCTTCTGTCCACGAGCGGGCGAGATGCCCGCTTTGCCTCAGGACCGCTCGAAAGCGGCAAAATTCGCCGATCAGGACCGTTCCCGATCCTGGTTCTTGTCGACCGCGCCTTTCGCGGCCGGCCTCGAGAGCGAGCCCGAGACACGCATGACGTTATAGACGCCGGTTGCGAAGCCCAGCATGATCAGAACGATCAGACCCCAGGGCTTCGTCCCCAGAAACTGATCGCACAACCAGCCGAGAATGCCTCCGGCGAGGACACCGGCGATGAACTCCGTGGAGAGTCGCATCGCCAGACCCAAGGATGACGCCCCGTTGGAGGCACCGGCACCCGGCGAGGGGCGGGAAGGAGCGGCGGGCCGCTTCTCCTCGATCCGCCTCTCGAGATGCTTCAGTCTCGCCGAGAGATCCTCGTCCGGCTTCTGCCGTCCATCTCCATTCCCATCCCCTGCGTCGTTGCCGCTCACGGCGAAAACTCACATTGGCGAGAGTGGAGGGAACCGGCCTGAAAACCCCGTCAAGCGCGGCGCACCATAGTTTCGCCTATCTTGAGTGTCAAGGCGCGCCGAATAGGCTCTAAGTTGATGTAAAATATAGATAAACATGCCCTTGCGGCGATCCTGCAGGATGCGGCCGGTGCATGAAGGGCAAGCGGCGGCCAAGCTTGGGTCTCAGGCGCCCAGAATCGGCTTGATGACCTTCTCCATCCCGTCGATCGTCATCTCACCCTTGAAGCGCTCGCCGTTGATGAAGAAGGTCGGCGTCGAGTCGACCTTGAAGGTGTCGAGCCCCTTCTGCTTCACCGCGTTCACGGCGGCGTAGAGCTTCTGATCCTTGAGACAGGTCTCGAATTTCTCCTTCGAGAATCCGGCCTGCCGCAACATCTGCTCCAGGGCATCCACCGGCGATTGCGGCTTCTGCACGTAGGCCCAGCCCTGCTGCTGGTCGAAGAGCAGGTCGGTGATGGGATAGTATTTCGCGTCGCCATCGCAGCGGGCCAGCATGAAGGCTGCGGTCGCCAGCGGATCGAGGGGAAATTCGCGCAAGGTAAAGCGCACCTTGCCGGTGTCGATGTAGCGCTCCTTCAAAGCCGGCCAGGTGTTCTTGTGGAACGCGGCGCAGTGGGAGCAGGTCATCGAAGCATATTCGATGATCGTCACCTTGGCGTCCTTCGGACCCAGCCAGACGTCGCCGAGGGGGCCCGGCTCCATGAGGGAAGCGAGGTTCGCATCCTGGGCGAAGGCGTCGAGGGTCAGCCGGGGCAGGAGCGCGGCTGCGCCGATCGCCATGCCGGTGAGTTTCAAGGTGTCGCGACGGGTGATCATGATGTCGACGGGCTCCGCTCGCAGATCCGATCCATGCGGCTTGCGGTAGAGACCCGCGGACAATCTGACAAGACGCGACAGGCGGCTCCGCTTCCATGCGCCGCGACAAGCGCGGGGCCGAATGCGGGATTCAGCCCGATCGCGGCGGTGCGGAGGCGACGATCGCCACGCCGAGCCTGTCGAGCGCATCGCGCAGCGCATCGTCGTCGATGGAGGAGACCGCCAACGCGACTTCGCCACGCCTCACCGGATCGAGGGGCGGCACGACCCGCTTGCGAACGGCTTGATGAACGCGCCCCTGCTTGAGGACCAGCTTGCCGATGCAGGCCCAGCCATAATGGGCGTTGATGCGCTGGATCACTACGGGAGCCAGATGCTGCAATTCCAGGGCGAAGACGCCCTCCACCCGCACCACCAGCGTGCCTGGATCCGGCCGACCCTGCTCCTCGCGGCGGGCGCGGCGGGGCCATTCGAGCTTCGAGGGCTGGCAGAAACGGGCCAAGCGCTCGCCGACGATATCGGGCCAGGCCGCGAGGATATCGGTGGAGGCGAATCCCTGCGCGGCGAAAGCCGGTCCGATGCAGGTCTCGATCAGCTCGGCGAGGGGTTTGATGCGGGCCATGAGCTCCGAGGGATTTCGATGCGGGCGGACGCCACATGATAGCGTGAACGGCGCCGGCTTTCGAATGCTTTGATCGTTCGCGGCCACCCTGTATGGACGGGCGCCCAACACGCCGGATCTCATGTCGCGGGATTTCATGTCACCGGACTTCACGGCAGCGACGGGGGCATCCGCCCGAGGCCCGCGAGCCGCCGACCTCCTCGCCTGGTACGACAGGCATCGCCGTGTGCTGCCGTGGCGTGCCCTGCCGGGCGAGACGCCCGACCCCTATCGGGTCTGGCTGTCCGAGGTGATGCTGCAGCAGACCACGATCGCAGCGGTCAAACCGTACTTCCTGCGCTTTCTCGAACGCTTCCCCTCCGTGGAGGCCCTCGCGGCGGCGCCGGAGGAGAGCGTCATGTCGGCTTGGGCCGGCCTCGGCTATTACTCCCGCGCCCGCAACCTCCATGCCTGCGCCAAGGCGGTCACGGAGGCCGGCGCCTTCCCCGACACGCTCGACGGCTTGCGCAAGCTGCCCGGCATCGGCGCCTATACGGCCGGCGCCATCGCGGCCATCGCCTTCGACAGGCAGGAAGCGGCAGTGGACGGCAATGTCGAGCGGGTGTTGACCCGGCTCTTCGCAATCGAGACGCCGATCCCCGCCGCGCGTCCCGAGATCCGACGGCTGACGCAGAGCCTCGTGCCGGCACAGCGGCCCGGTGACTTCGCCCAGAGCCTGATGGATCTCGGTTCGACCATCTGCACGCCGAAGCGACCGGCCTGCGCCCTCTGCCCCTGGATGGCCCCCTGCGAGGCCCGCGCCCTAGGCCTGCAGGAAACGTTTCCACGCAAGATCAAGAAAACCAAGGGCGTCGAGCGCTATGGCGCCGCCTTCGTGGCGATCCGTAGCGGCGACGAGGCCGTATTGCTGCGGACCCGCCCCCCCGAGGGGCTGCTGGGTGCCATGGCGGAGCCTCCGACCAGCGCATGGGAGAGCGGTTACGACGTCGCCCAAGCCCTGCTCGACGCTCCGTTGGACGCGCGATGGAAGCGGCTGCCGGGCGTAGTGCGCCACGTCTTCACGCATTTCCCGTTGGCACTGACCGTCTTCGTCGCCCGCGTCGGCCTCGCTACGAAGGCACCGGCCGGCATGCGCTTCACGCCCAGGCGCGACCTCGAGGAGGAACCGTTGCCCGGCGTCATGAAGAAGGTGCTGGCCCACGCGTTCGATCCGAAGCCCGAGGCCGTGAAACGCGGACGGCCGAAGGCCATGCGGGCGGTCCAGGACACGCCGCTCTTCGCAGAAGTCGAGGCTCGGCCGCCGGAGCCACGCCCGAGCTTTCGCCCAGTGCCCAAGCCGGTGCCGCGTGCGGTGGCAAAGCCGCCGATCGAGGACGGGGAGGGGTTTTTCGGGGAGCCGGAGGAAGCGCCCCCGCCTGCAGCGCCGCGCAAGCGCGGCAGGCCGAAAACGCGTCCTTGACGGGAAGAGCGCGCCCCCCGCGGGGGAGGGCGGCCCGCGTCCAAACCTGTCACCATCAAAAAGCTAGGCGGCCGACCCCATCGCGGCTCGCATCCTGCCCCGGAACACGTCGATCAGAACGAGCTTGCCGTCGCGCTTGGCGTGCCAGAAATCCCAACCGTTGCAGGAGGGGAAGCCCTGGACGAGGGCGCCGATCTTGTGGATCGAGCCCATGGCCGGCCCGACCATCAGCGTCCCGTCGGGACGCACCACTGCTTCGTGGCGACCGCGCGCATCGGTAAGGATCTCACCCGCGCGGATATGGCCGGCCTCGATCACGCTGAGGAAGGCGACACGGGGCTCGGCGCGCTTGGTCGGTGCGACGAGGAGGGCGGCCTTGGACAGGGGCTCCACGGCGTCGATCCGGGCGCGGGCCGCCTCGGCATAGACCGTCTCCCGCTCGATGCCGATGAAGCGCCGGCCGAGCCGCTTGGCGACGGCCCCGGTGGTGCCCGTGCCGAAGAACGGGTCGAGGACCACATCGCCGGCATTCGTCGCCGAGAGCAGGGTCCGAGCGAGCAGGGCTTCGGGCTTCTGGGTCGGGTGGACCTTCTGGCCGTCGGCGCCTTTCAGACGCTCGTCGCCGGTGCAGAGCGGGATGAACCAGTCCGAACGCATCTGGACGTCGTCGTTACCGCCCTTCAGCGCCTCGTAATGGAAGGTGTAGCCCTTCGATTCCGCCGAGCGGGACGCCCAGATCAGGGTTTCGTGGGCATTGGTGAAGCGCTTGCCGCGGAAGTTCGGCATCGGGTTGGCTTTCCGCCAGACGATGTCGTTGAGGATCCAGAACCCGAGGTCCTGAAGCACCGAGCCGACGCGAAAGATGTTGTGGTAGGAGCCGATGACCCAGAGGGTGGCGTTCGGCTTCATCACCCGGCGGGCGGCGGTGAGCCAGGCACGGGTGAACTCGTCATAGGCAGCGAAGCTCGAGAACTGGTCCCAGGCGTCGTCGACGGCGTCGACCCGGCTCTGGTCGGGCCGCAACAGCGAGCCGTCCCCGAGTTGGAGATTGTAGGGCGGGTCGGCAAAGACGCAGTCGACGCTTGCCGCCGGAAGGGCGTTCATGGCGGCGATGCAATCCCCGACGAGGATTTCGTCGAGAGGGAGACGCTGGGCGGCGGGTACGAGACCCATCCGCGGCGCCGACACGAGTCGCCCGGTACGCGAGACACTTTTCCGGGCGACGGTGTCGGCAACCGCGGTACGCAGGGAAGCCATGGCAAACACCGGTTACGCGACTGACCGGCAGACCATGGGGCCGTTAACGTAAAGGGCGGGTTGCCGGGGTGCAGACAATGCGTCTCGATTTGGGGCTGCAGATTTTGCCTACCCGCTCCGATATTGACGAATTTCCATCTCTTGCTTGATCGATTTAACTATTCGTTCACCCTGAAATAACGGCCTAACGTAGATCAAGCAGCCAATTGCGAGTTCGACTTGGAGGTTCTTCCGAGCCCGTCGCGGATGCCTTCAGCCCGCACGTGCCCCATCGGCAGCGCGTCCGGAATCGTCGGGGTCACGGGCGACGCGCGTCTCCCATGCACGGCGCGCCGGGTTACGGCGATGTCTCGCCATCGATGTGGCGGGGGCCGTGACGGCGTTGGAGAACGGGACCAAACCTGTCGACGACCGCCTCCCTCCGCTCTCAATATAGGATTTCAGCGCACGTCTGATTTGCAAGTTCTTTAGATTTTATTCACACATTCTGAGGCCGTCGGAGGCTAATGAAGGCAGGTCCCGCCACATTCTACTGATCTCATTTCAGCCTTCATTGGCTCTATGTTCCGCGGCCTCTGCAACAGCAAAGGGAATGCGGATGAATATGAAGCCTGTTCGTTGGACCGCTGCCGCTATTGGAACCGCCATGTCTCTCGCCGCGCTCAGTGCACCGGCCGCAGCCCAATCCGGCGCGGCCTCCTGGTACGGCAGCGGCCGCAAGACGGCGAATGGCGAGCGCTTCAATCCGAATGGGATGACCGCCGCCCATCGCAGCCTGCCGTTCGGAACCCGTGTCCGTGTCGAGAACAAGCGCAACGGCCGCTCGGTGGTGGTGCGCATCAACGATCGCGGACCTTTCGTGCGCGGCCGGATCATCGATCTCGCCAAGGGCTCTGCCCGAGCGCTCGGCATGGGCGGCACGACCTACGTCTCGCTCAAGGTCGTGAACTGATGCGGAACCCGTGAGATCATGGGCATGCCAGAGGATGGCGGTGCCGGGTCGCGACGACGTGCGGCATGCCTCATCTTCCTGACGCCGCATGGTGATTCCGCGCGAGGCGAGTTTCACTGCCGCGCTTGATCAACTAAGGGGCCGGTCGCCGTTGCATGGATGGCAATCGGCCCCATCTTGACGGCTGGATGCGTGTTTGAGGATGATTCCCCCATGGCAAAGCCCCTGATCGTCGAGATTCCCCACGAGATCGGTCCCGTCGAGGCGAAACGGCGGATCTCGAACGGGCTGGACAAGGCGAAGGCGGCCTGCGCCAAGGCCGGAATCAATGTCGAGCACATGACCTGGACGGACGACCGCCTGAACTTCGCCATGTCGGCCATGGGCCAGAAGGTGGACGGCGAGGTCGACGTCCTCCCTGAGACGGTCCGTATCGAAGTGCGCCTGCCGATGCTGCTGGCCCTGTTCGCCGAGCGGATGAAGAAGATCATCGGCAAGGAAGGCAACCAGCTCCTGATCAAGAAGGGCTGAGGAGCGCCATCGGGGGAACGGCAACGGGCACTCGCCCGTTTCCAGCCCTCTCCCGAAACTTCGCGAGCAGGTGGCGTCGCCCATGTCGAATCCAGGCCCGATAGATCCCGCGCCCATCCCGGAAGCTCCGGTTCCCGATACTCCCTACGAGGCCCCTCAGACGCCGCCGCCGGCTCCCGGGCCGGATATCCCCGCGTCGACGCCGGCCGAAGCGCCCACCGAGAGCCCGACAGAGATCCCCGTGATCGACCCGAGCCCCGCTCCCGTCTCGCCCGATCCGTCGCCAACCGGCCCGGCCAACCCGACGATGTAGCCTCACAGGCAAAACCGCATTTGTTCGGGAGCGGCTGCGCTGCCATAAGCCCGCATCATGGCTGCTCCCCCGCTTCTCACCCTCCAGAACGTCGCGCTCACTTTCGGCGGCACTCCGCTGATCGAACAGGCGGATCTCGCGATCTCTCCCGGCGAACGGACTTGCCTCGTCGGCCGCAACGGTTCGGGCAAGTCGACGCTCATGAAGATCGCCTGCGGGCTCATCGAGCCCGACAAGGGCGTGCGCTTCGTCCAGCCCGGCACCACCATCCGCTACCTCGCGCAGGAACCGGATTTCTCGGGCTTTTCCACCACCCTGGACTTCGTCGAGCACGGCCTCACCCATGGCGACGACGCTTATCGCGCCCGCTACCTACTGGAGAGTCTGGGCCTGACCGGCGCCGAGAACCCGGCGAGCCTGTCGGGCGGGGAGGGGCGGCGCGTGGCCCTGGCTCAGGCACTGGCACCCGAGCCCGACATCCTGCTGCTCGACGAGCCCACCAACCATCTCGACCTGCCGGCCATCGAATGGTTGGAGGCGGAATTGAAGTCCGTGCGCGGCGCGCTCGTTCTCATCAGCCACGACAGGCGCTTCCTCTCGGCCCTCTCGAAGACCACCGTCTGGCTCGATCGCGGTATCACGAGGCGGATCGAGCAGGGCTTTTCCACCTTCGAGGCGTGGCGCGACGCGTTCTTCGAGGAGGAGGAGCGCGACCGGCACAAGCTCGATCGCAAGATCGCCGACGAGGAGCATTGGCTGCGCTACGGCGTCACGGCGCGCCGCAAGCGCAACGTGCGGCGGCTCGGCAACCTCCATGCCCTGCGCAAGGACCGGCGGGAGGACCGCCGCCCCGTCGGCACCGCGACGATGACCTCCACCGAAGCGGAGAGTTCGGGCGCCCTGGTGATCGAAGCCAAGAATGCCGCCAAGGCCTATGGTGAGCGCCGCATCGTCGACGATCTCTCGATCCGGGTGATGCGTGGCGACCGGCTCGGCATCGTCGGCGCCAACGGCGCCGGCAAGACCACCCTCATCAACCTGCTCACGGGACAATCGGCGCCGGATTCCGGCAGCATCGCCCTGGGCACGAACCTCAAGATGATGCTCCTCGACCAGGCCCGCGCGGTGCTGGACCCGTCGATGACGGTCACCGAGGTGCTCACCGGCGGCAGCGGCGACAGCGTGGTCGTCGGCGGCGTGAGCCGCCATGTGATCGGCTATCTCAAGGACTTCCTGTTCGCCCCGGAACAGGCCCGAACCCCGGTGAGGGTGCTCTCCGGGGGCGAGCGCAACCGTCTTCTCATCGCCCGAGCCCTGGCCCAGCCCGCCAACCTCCTCGTCCTCGACGAGCCCACCAATGACCTCGACCTCGAGACCCTCGACCTCCTGCAGGAGATGCTGTCGGATTATTCCGGCACGCTGATCCTGGTGAGCCACGACCGTGACTTCCTCGACCGCGTCGTCGGCAGCGTCCTCGTCAGCGAGGGGGAGGGGCGCTGGGTCGAGTATGCCGGAGGTTATACCGACATGGTGACGCAGCGCGGCCAGGGCGTCGAGGCGCGCAAGAGCGCCACGGCGCCTCGCCCCGACGGCAAGGTGAAGCCGGGCCGCCTCGCCAGCACCTCCGCGGCCCCGGCGCCCAAGACGAAGATGGGGTTCAAGGACCAGCACGAGTTGAAGACCCTGCCGGAGCGAATCGCGAAGCTGCAGACCGAGATCGCCAAGCACCGCGCCGTCCTCGCCGATCCGCAACTCTACAGCCGCAATCCGGCCCTTTTCCAGAAAACCTCCGCGACCCTCGCGGCGGCGGAGGCGGACCTCTCGGCGGCCGAGGACCGCTGGCTGGAGCTGGAGATGCAGCGGGAAGGGTGAGGCGGGTCGCCCTTCGCACCGGACGCCCGGCAGAGCGTGTCGGCTCGGGCTCCCCACTCGGTGACGCGCCCCCCTCGACCGGGGGAAGACGGAGCGTTCACGAGACCTTCGCCCCCCATGGGACGCCGGAGAACGCCGAGGCTTCCCGATCACGGTCCCATGGCCGAGACCGTTCTCCCCGACATGAAATTTCTTGACAAAATTCCTATTTTCCTGCTTCTTTTACACATCTGACGCTGCCGCCGA